>JAJVUU010000050.1 GCA_021621525.1 Caryophanales bacterium | reverse complement strand
AAACGGACAAACCATCAGAATAGTGCCCTTATACCTAATTTTTTAACTTGCTATGCTATATAGTAATAATGTTTCGTTAAGCCATGTATTTGCTTTATAAAAAGCATATTCACGGACCGTGGTTTTAATGATGATTCCTTCGGTGCTTTCCCAGTGTTGATGATGATAATGCTTTTTTGTGATGTCTAATGTGTCTTGCATTATGAGAATGTCCTCAATGTTGTCTTCAATATTGTCGATAATGAGTTTTTTGGAATCCATGACTTGTGTTATTTGTTGTATCGTGCCAGCCTTGTTGAATTCTAAACATGCGTAAGCGTAAAATAACCGGACGTCATTCCAAAACAGCCTCCTTTTTGAGAAAATCAAATCCCGAAAAGGAGGCTTTTCGTTTATGAGAAAGAACCCGGAGAGGATCTACGAGATGATACAAGGAAAAACACACATCAGAAAACGGTAATCTCATCATCCGAGACAGAAGACAGCAGATCGGAAACACGAGAGCCGTGATAGATGGACTCCCACAGGTCATCTGTGGTCTCGACATCAAGCGTGTCCTTGTAGAATTCACAGAAGGAAATCCATCGTTTTCCGTCTTTTCGAAAATAGGTAATGGAATACCATATTCCATTGTGCCGGAATTCGATTTCTCTTCCGGTCATTGCCCAGTCAGTGATTTGTTCTTTTGTCATTTGTTTATATCCTCCCAGTCTCCACGAACTAGTCTGCCATTCTTGTCTTTAATCCAGCGATGCTGGTGAGGGACTTTTGGATGCTGCTTTGGATTGCCGTGATTCGTATAGTCGATATCGAGATAGGCATCGCCGTTGCCGTCGTAATAACGCTCCGAAGTGGTTTTTCCATCCCGTATCGAAATGGTGACGGAATTCGGTTCGCCTTTCGTAGGCACCTGTTCATGCGTTTCCCCGATATCGATGGTATTGACGGAATCGACGACGCCGACGTCCTTTGAACCGGCACTGTTGTAGGAGCCGAAAAAGAATGAAATATTGCCTTTCATCTTATTGTCCTCTCCTTTCAAGGAAAGAGGAGTACTGATAAATTGGTATCCCATCAGTGAACAAAGGCGGGAAAAGCCAATCAGGAGCACCGCCATAGACAACGATTCCGGTAGGAAGCAAAGTGTCAACTATCTTCTGGACCTCTGTTTCGAAAATATCATGATTATCTCGGCTCTTGATGAAACCATGGGTGCCTATTGCAATCAATGTGTGCTGCGGATAGGCCTCCAAAGAGGAACAGGTACGAATGTCACCGAGACGAACGTTTGGAATCACTTTGATTCCATGTCTGCCAAAGAAATGAGTGAGAGCAAGATTCAGTCCGATCTGATTTTTTTGAAACCAAAGGGGCATGTTGTCGTACGGACTTGCATCCGGTCCGATGATGCATTCATATTGTCTTAGTTCTTTAAGATAGTCATCTGGGAAGTCAAGCAACCGATTGAATGATGTGTCCCAGCAATAGAAAGACATTGAAGTATGGGACTTGTCTTTATAGAAGCTTTTTTTATCCCATTGGCCTACTTGCGTTGGAGGAGTTGTTGGCACCATCCAATCTTCTACTACAGCAAAACCGTCGGTCGGAGTTTTTCTTGCACCATCCATAAGATGAGCAATTAGGCGTTCTCTTTTGCAAAGAGACCGGCCAGGAGAAAGATGTGTCAGTCTGTTCATACAGACTCCTTTCCTCTTGAGAGAAAAAGCAATCTGTGATAGAGTAGACATGCTTACTGTCGCTCGTAACACAGTGGTAAGGTGGAGTGCTGCTACACTCCGCTTTTTCTTTCAGGATAATTATTCAAACACCCTTATCAAGTGCTTAAACCAAATTAAGAAAGACTAGTGCTGCTTAATAAACCGATTATTGCTTTTCTTTTGGGTTATAGGCTTTTGTCATATCGAAAACCAAGCAATGATTCTGCAAATCAAGTTCACCTCTTACTCTGTATTGTTCGTTCTTGGATGCATGACGACCAGAAAACTCATTCAACAATGATACAAGAGTTGCAGACTTTGTGCGCACATAGCGAACTTTGTGCTTTTTGTTTTCCTGAACAAAGGGAAAAGCAGAGGAATCGCTTTGTTCACATGAACGCAACACAATTGTTTTTGAAGGACGATTAGCCAGAATCTGAACAAAGGCCGGTCTTTCCAAGGCATTGATCGTACCGATTCCGAATGTTATCCCTGTTTCGGAAACGCAAATATAAGGACCGCGGTTCCGTTCCCCGGTGTCTTGGAGATTAACGACTTGGAATTCATCTAAATTAATCATCAGTTTTCCTCCTCTGGAGATATTATATCATTCGTGTTGGCAAATAGAAACAAGTTGTGAGCTCTTCATGTGCAATAAAGCCCTTATTGTGTTTCGCATCATTGCTTAAAATAGAGCATAAGTTCAATCCAAGTGCTTCCTAAAGTCTCTGCTTGCGCGCCTCAATATGCTCACTGTGAAAGATTTGTTTCATTTACGATAACTATATTTGCAAAAATGATATTCGTCATAATGCTTTGTGCGTATCAAATACGCATGCCGAGCAAGTCGATTATCTAAAAAAAGCCCTAACGAGCAACACGCATGTGCAGGTTAGGACTTAAATTTTTAAGTGATTCATGTCTTTTATGCCCCTCCTTTCTGAGATAAAATGTAAGGGTTGAATACGGATTAAGCATAATATTTTTGCAATTGCTTTTTTACCAGTTCGTTACCAGCTGGTACCAGTTGGTAAAAAGGGAGGGTATAAATGATTCTTCACCAAATTGTTGATGCAATAAAAAGGGCTTCAGTATTAAGGGAAACGGAGATTGTGGAAGAACTGATGGGAATGATTACAAGATACTATGGTTTGAAAAACAGAAACAACAGAGATTTCGAATGGACATCGAATAGAACTACTGATTTGCTTTCAAGTAATAAATTTCCGCCAGCTTATGCCATGACTTTGGTGGTTTACGCCTTTTATCGGTGTAGAATCTTGATCCCAGTGGAGGCGGAAAATGATAATTGATTATGACAGCCGTCCGAGTGACTCTGCTTATTATTCTGCGGCAAGACTATAGTTTATGATTCGGGGTAAGAAAATGGACATAGGCGATATATTTTCCACATTCGAAAATCAAATTAGTTCGAACATTATGCAATTCCGTTATTGCGGGATAGGGCTGAATTTCTTGGAGATATCAGTCAAAAAGAGGTGTTGACCTTATCTCATTCTGAAAAGCTGTTCAAAATGTAAATTCTAGTATGTCAAGGAGGCCCGTATATGTCAGAAAGTGAAAACAAGAAGACGAAAAAGCCATTGCTTTATATCTTTCTATCCGTATTGCTTCTTTCGATAGGGGGTGGGGTAGGATATGCCGTCAGTCGCATTGTCCATCGCCTTCCGGAAGATGAGCAGAAGCTTGTCGATGAATACCGCCTTCTCAAGGAAGACTGGCTCTATGGCAATGAGAATGCCTATATTGCCGATCTCGCCGCCAAGGGACTGATTTCAGCCGTCAGCGACAATCAAAAGGATCCCTATACCTTCTATACTGCCACTGAGGCAGAACAGGGCCTTTCGACAGACGGAAAAGGATTTGGCTTTGCCTCCCATTATTATGATGGTGGATTGTATGTCACCTCTGTCTTCCTTTCATCGAATGCCTATAAGGCCGGACTCAGGCAGGGGGATGTCCTATATCGGGTCAAGGTCAACGAAGATTGCTTCTTTGAATTCAAGGACCATAGTCTGAGTGAAATCAATCAAAAGCTTTCCAGTGTCCAGGATGATACGACACCCTATGTATTTGAAGGAAAAAGAAATGGAGCTTCTGTCACCATCTCCATCGTCAGGGGAACCTACAAGGAAGACCTGGTCAACATGATATCTTCCTATGATGAAAAGGATAAGGTGCTGGCTGTCAAAGTCAACACGTTCTTAGGAAGCCCGACTTCCGCCCTTGTCGGAACCATCGATTCCTTCTATCAGAAAAACCAGATCGATACGCTTGTCATCGATCTGCGTTCCAACGGAGGTGGCTATGTCTCCCAGGCAAGGGATATGGCCAGGCTCTTTGTCAGAAAAGGGACATTGATCTATCAGCTTCGTGACAAGGATGGCCGTATCAAAGAACAGGAGAGCCAGACTTCCGAACCGAAATATCAGATTCCTCATTTCAAGATCATCATGGATGCCAATACGGCATCTGCCAGTGAGATCTTTGCCTTGGCCATGCTGAGCGGAACGGATTGCAAGTCCTATGGATTCACAAGCTATGGCAAGGGCATCGCCCAGAGCTTCAAGACGTTTTCCGATGGCTCTGTCGTCAGATACACGTATGCACGTGTCTATGGACCTGACAGGGACGGGAATCCTATCTGCATCCACTCTGTCGGCATCACCCCGGATGAACCCTATACCTTCGACTATTCCTTCCTAGGTACTGCCCTGGATTTTACGGATAGAGGCATATCTTCCTATGGCCAGGATTATTTCCTGAAGGTTTTGGATACCCTGTATCCGGACAGGTATCCTTCCAAGTATGGTTCGGATTATCAGTTCACGACGGCCATACAGGCATATGGCAACCATATGGCTGAGAAATATTCTGATATTACATTGAAAGTTGCTTTCAATCAGAATGGCGGAATGTCCAAGTCGTTGAATGATATTTTCAATATGGAGGAATACGATTTCTATCTGGAATCGTATGACAGATTGACTTCCTATGTCCTTGGAGGAGAAAACGTATGACTTCATCCGACCATCCTTTTGAATTGATAAGTCCCTATCACCCTACCGGTGACCAACCTCAGGCCATCGAAAAACTTGTTCAGGGGCTTAAGGAAAACAGGCGTTGGCAGGTCCTTCAGGGAGCGACAGGAACAGGCAAGACTTTTACGATGGCCAACATCATCCAGGCTGCCCAGCGAACCACCATGGTCCTCGTCCACAACAAGACTTTGGCTGCCCAGCTCTATGGAGAGTTCAAGGAGCTCTTTCCGAAGAACAGGGTTGAGTATTTCATCTCCAATTTTGATTTCTATCAGCCGGAAGCCTATATTCCGAAGACGGACACCTATATCGACAAGGAAGTCGTCATGAACGAGGAAATCGAGATGATGCGTGCCAGTGCCGTCAATTCCCTTCTGGAAAGAAGGGATACCATCGTCGTATGCTCGGTCGCTTCCATCTATGGCTTAAGCGACCCTGACGAATACCGTGACTTGGCCTTTACCATTCATGTCGGAGAACCCTTCAAGCCCCATGATATTGCCAACAAGCTCATCCAGGCTCAGTATAGAAGGAATGACATGGAACTGAAACCGGGTTGCTTCACCATCAAGGGAGAGGTCATGGACATCTATCCGCCCAACGGAGATGACTTCTTCGTCCGTATCTATTCGGATTTTGACGAGGTCAGTGAAATCGATCAGATCCGTCCTACGACAGGAGAACTGATCCACAGCGTCGATTATTTTCCGTTCTTCCCGGCTCATGAGCATGCTTCGGGAAATGAGCGTATCCAGCGTGCCTGCAAGACCATACGTGAGGAACTCATGGAACGTCTTGCCTTCTTTGACAAGCAGGGAATGCTTTTGGAATCCGAGCGCCTTAAGCAGAGGACGGAGCACGACCTGGATTCGCTTAGTGAATTTGGCATGTGTGCAGGCATCGAGAACTATTCCCGGCATTTTGATGGAAGAAAGGAAGGGGAGACGCCATATACGCTATTTGATTATTTTCCAAAGGATTTCCTTCTTTTTGTCGATGAATCCCATGTCACGCTTCCGCAGATCGGGGGTATGTACCATGGTGACCGCTCGAGAAAGGAAACCTTGGTTCAGTATGGCTTCCGTCTTCCCAGCGCCTTGGACAACAGGCCTTTGAAGTTCGATGAATTCGAGAAGAAAATCAACAATGTCATCTGCACTTCCGCTACACCCGGGGATATCGAGCTTGAAAAAACCGGTCACCATGTCGTCGAGCAGATCATCCGTCCGACCGGTCTTCTCGATCCTGAAATCGAAGTCAGGTACAATACCAACAACCCGATTTATGACCTGATGAAGGAAATCAAGGACAGGATTGAAAGAAAGGAACGTGTCATGGTCGTGACTTTGACGGTCAAAGATGCTGAAAACCTGACCGACTTCTTCAAGAGCCATGATCTGAAGGTCGCCTATCTTCAGCATGAAATCCTCACCCTGCAGAGAAGCGAAATCATCTACAAGCTGAGAAAAGGCATCTATGACGTCCTTGTCGGCATCAATCTTCTCAGGGAAGGACTGGATATACCGGAGGTTTCCCTGATTGCCATCCTCGATAGCGACAAGCAGGGATTCCTGCGTTCGGCAAGGTCTCTTACCCAGATTGCCGGACGTGCGGCAAGAAATGCTTCAGGAAAAGTCATCATGTATTGCGATGCCATATCTGCCGCCATGCAGCAGACCATTGATGAGACAGCCCGAAGAAGAAGCCTCCAGGAAGCCTACAACAAGGAACACGGAATCACCCCGAAGACCATTTTGAAGCCTATCCAGGCACCTCTTCATATGTTTGAGGATGAAAACGAGACCATGCATGAGAAGAACAGGAAGAAGTTGATGACTCAGAAGGAAACTCAGCTTCTCATCAAGACGATGACCAGTCAGATGAACAAGGCTGCCAAGAGCCTGGATTTTGAAGAGGCTGCCAGGCTTCGTGACGAAATCCTTGAACTGAAAGCCAGCCTTGAAAAATGACGTTCTTTCCAAATGCTTGACTTACTAGCTTTGCTCATAAATAATAAATGAGATGAATCAAATCTCTTTGGAAGGGCTCAGCGCTTCGTCTTTCTCAGAAAAGCTGACCAGCCTGATTATCAAACTTTATGAAGAACCTGAAGAATGCTTTTCCATTGCCTTGAAAGGCTATATTCAGAATGAATCATCCTATACGGCCATGGAAAGACTCAAGGTCATCCTTGGCTTTTTCCGTGACTGCTACAAGGCCTATGGCAGCGCTGAAAAAAGCAGACTCGGTGAATGGTTCTTAGCCTTTGTCGATCATGTCCATCTTTCAAAGAAGGAATATGAGAGGCTATATGAATCCTTCTTCCTATTGATCAGGAAAAGAGAGGAGTGTCCGGAATTCATCGTCCATGCCATTCATAAGGATGTCTTCATGGATGTCATCAACAGGGACATCATTCAGGGATATACGGATACTCTGAACCCGTTCTATCGTGACCTCTTCCTCAGGAAGATAAAGGAACTTTCACCTTATCTCTATGATGATACCTATCTTCATATCGCTTCTTTTATGAGCGATAGGTATACATTATATGACGATGTCATCGAAACGCTTCTGAAGGATAAGAAGGAGATGATCGTCATCGCCTTTCTGCAGAACAAGAATCTTCTTATTTCCAAAGAATGCATGGATCACCTCATTTCCTATGCCAGGGAAGAGAAGATGCCGATGCTATTGAAATATGCATACCGTACCTTCTTGTTCAAGAACTCCGTTTCCTTTGATGACTTCCTCTTCTATTACAACATCCTCACACCGACAGAGAGGGAGGAGAACAAGGAATATCTGAAGAAAATCATCCTTGTCAATCATCTTGAGAAGCCGTTTCTCATCTTCCGCGGAAAGAAGGATGAGAGCCTTCTTGACGGCTTGACAATCCGTGATTTCAACTGTCTTTGCGATATCATCAAGAAGAATTTCGATTATGAGAATGCCCTTCTCCAGTCTTTTGAAAAGAGGGTTGCTCTCTATCGTCCTGATTATCAGGACATCCTGACACTTTTTGAAAATTATCCGTCCCAGGAAGAAAAGCTGCTGCTCTGTCCTTCCTTCGATATGTATACGAAGAAGATTCCTTTTCTTCGCCTGTTCTATCTTTCAAAGCTGAAGAAGGATGGTCTGTTGGAAAAGATGAATCTTCATCCATATAAAGGTATCTAAAATGTTTTTGCGAAACATCGATGAAAACAAGCTGTCACAGATAAAGAAGGATGTCTTTGCCTCTGAAATGGCAAAGAATGTTTATGATGACCTTTTTCTACAGAAATATGAGATTTATTATTCCTTTGACAGGAACAGCCACGTCCTTTCCTATGAGGCGGTCAAGGACAAGGAATATATCCAGCTTCAGGTCGATGAGAATAGGGATATTTTGTCTGAGAGCGCCTATGTCGATGTCAAAAAGAAAGCCCTTTATCTTTTCTTGCATCAGATAGAGAGCGAAAAGGATGAGAAAGAACTTCAGGAAATTTACAAGGACGACTATGTCTCCCTGTCTTTCCTATCTTCTTTGAGCCCGGATGAAATCGAAGAGAGGAAGAAGCAGACACTTCTTCTTGATGAACTTAGAAACACCCTTCTTTCCAAGGGACGCATCGATGATCTTCCAAAAGAAAGCAAGGTTCATCTTGAATATGTCGTTTTCGAGAAAGACGATGTCATGCATGTCAAAATCCGGGTTTCTTATTGCCAGAAGAGCTATCTTGTCAACAATCCGTATGACTTCCTGTCCAAATACCGTTTTGACGGTGTCATGCGCCTTGGAAGGATATCGTTGAATGTCTTCAAGGACAATTTTGACGAAGAGGATTCTCTTCCTTTGAGCATCCTGTCGGAATTCTCTCTTCCCAAGGAAAGCAATTCTGACATCCTTCTTTCCAAAGAGTCCTTTGCAAGGTTTCTCTTCTCCATGAAGGGCAGGACGATACGATATCTGGATAAGACCTGTTATGTCGAGAATGCCATCCAGTCAGTCGATGCCGATATCGATGAAAGAGGGATGTTGAAGACAAGCGTCATACTTTCCGGCAGTCCGTTTTCCTACCAGGACAGGCTTGCCACCTATGATGACAGAAGGAAGGAATTTTCTCTTTACCAGTTCAAGGATGAAAGAGTCGCGTCATTCTGTTCCTTCCTTCTTCTACATCCGGATTTCCGTATCGATCTGTTCCAGGAAGAACTTGCCAAAGATATCTATCCTCTTTTGGAAGAAAACGTCGTCTTCAGCCCGGATTATCTTAAGGAACATCCGTTTTCCAAGGCTGAAATCCAGTATTACATCAACCTCAGCAAGAAGGATACCCTTCTCTTTGAGACGAAATATCTTCTTTCCGACAGGGAAGTCTCCAAGGCCGAATTCCTTTCATCCATCGATGGGAAGAGCAAGGTGACGGCCTTTGATGATGCCTTGGATTTCCTTCAGCTTCCCGAAGAAGGAGAATACACCTCCCAGGATGACATCCTTCATGTTCTGAAGGAGGACATGTTCCCGTTAAAGAAGGCAGCCAAAGTCTTTTTGAGTGAAAACCTTACAAAACGAAGAATCGTCGGTGTCGGCAAGCTGACCCTCCATGTCAAGTCTGACATCGACTGGCTGAGCCTTTCCATTTCTTCCAATCTATATACCAAGGAAGAACTTGATGAAATTCTCTCCGCCTTCCATCAGAAGAAGAAGTTCGTCAGGATGAAGGATTCCTTCATCGTCTTTGATGATCCGGATTCCAAGAAGTTCGAAGAGCTTGTCGAAGACTTCTCTCTTAAGAGCGTGGAAAGCCAGAGGCTTCCCTTCTATGATGCCTTGAAGCTGACATCTTACTCCGGAGATGAGGTCGATGTCCTGTATGGAGAGGAGACACGGGAACTTTTCGAGGATATCAAGAACTTCAAAAAGGCTGAAATCAACCTGGATGAATCCATCAGCAGGAATCTCCGACCCTATCAGTTGGATGGCGTCAGATGGCTTTCCGTATTGAAGAAACATCATCTTGGCGGTATCCTTGCCGATGACATGGGTCTTGGAAAGACTTTGGAAGTCATCGCCTACCTTTCCCTGTGCACGGAACAGATGCCTGTATTGATCGTATGCCCGAAATCATTGATCTATAACTGGGAGAATGAATTCCATAAGTGGGATCCCAAAGAAAAGGTCTTTGTCATGGATGGACCCAAGGAAAGCAGGGCAGCCCTTGCTTCCAATATCGATGATGCCAGGAAAGAAGTCTTCATCATATCCTATGATTCCTTGAGAAATGACCTGGATCTCTTTTTGAATCACCGCTTTTCCAACCTGATATTGGATGAAGGACAATCGATAGCCAATGCCTATGCCAAGAAGACCAAGGCGGTCAAGGATATCTACAGCAGGCAAAAATTCGTCCTGACCGGAACACCGATCATGAATTCCCTCCTGGACCTGTGGTCTATCTTTGATTTCCTGATGCCTGGATATCTCCTTGATTTTCATGCCTTTTGTCTCAGATATCGTGATATCGAGGATGAAAACCAGGAAGATAGGGAAATCCTGATGAAGAAGATTGCTCCCTTTGTCCTGAAGAGGACCAAGAAGGAAGTCTTAAGCGAACTTCCTGAGAAGGTGGAACAGATTGTCCTTCTTTCCATGAATGAAAATCAGAGAAAGCTCTATGACGCCTATCTTGAAAATGTCCGGAACCAGTTCAGTCAGCAGAAGGACCGTATCACCATCCTGGCAGAGATTATGAGACTTAGGGAAATCTGTGTCGATCAGGGGATGCTCTATGAAGGAGAAGAACTTTCCTCCAAGATCCTTTCAGCCATGGAAACCATCCGTGCTTCTATCCAGACAGGGCATAAGGTCATCGTCTTTTCGACCTTTGCCAAGGCTCTCTTCCATCTCAGGGATGTTCTATCCAAGGAAAACATCGACTCCTTTTTGATCTATGGCGGAACCGGTGCCAAAGACAGGATTCGTTTTGCCGATGATTTCAATGAAAAGGAAGAAGTGAAGGTCATGCTTGTCTCTCTCAAGGCAGGCGGAACAGGTCTTAACCTGATAGGCGGAGACATCGTCATCCTCCTTGATCCATGGTGGAATCTAGCTGCCGAGAATCAGGCCAGTGACAGAGCACATAGAATCGGTCAGAAGAGAAACGTCACCATCCTCAAACTCATCAATAAAGATTCCATCGAGGAAAGAGTCCTTCAGCTTCAGGAGAAAAAGAGAAAACTATCTGATGTCATTCATGATGATGAAGAAGGTATTCTCAACATCGATATGGATGACTTGACGTTCTTGCTTGAATAAAAAAGGCTGTCAGGCCTTTTTCCTGACAGAGCGAATTTACAGCTTTATTTTATGGAAAGCAGTATGCTCCGATAGAAATCATAATCAGGATAAAGTTCTTTTGGAACATATCTCATCCATTCTTCCTTTTTGTCTGCGATGAGATATTCCCTCAGCCTTGTTGCCGAGATATCGATTTTAGCTCGGTCGATGCGAAGGATGGTCATATTTTCAAGCTTGTCTCTGGAGAACCAATGGTCGATTTTGTTCTCCTTTCCAGAAAGGAAGAGGTCTGGAAACCTTCCTTCATGTTTCAGTATCGTCTGGAAGAGATAGTCACCCCATTCAGGAACGTCTCCTACACCGATGTCAGGAAGAGGAAGGACTTCCTGATCCGGATAGACTTTCTGGATCATGGCTTTTCTTTCCTTGAAGGAAAAGGGATTGACTGATGTCCTTTCCTTGTCGCTGGAGCCGACAAGGACGACAGGCTTGAAGGACTGCTTTCTTATTTCATCTATCAGGGAAAGATGCCCGAGATGGAGCATCTGGAACCTGCCACAGATGAAACCTAACTGATATGGTTTGCTCATATCAGAAGTGTTCTTTGTCGCGTTCCAGTCTGAACTGGATGGAACGTTTGAGATAGGAGAGGTATTCTTCGTTGTCCGACATGGTCTTCCCCGGGGCATCGCTGACCTTGGCGACAGGCCTTCCGTTGACATACTGAAGCTTGATGACGATGTTCAAGGGAGGAATGATGGTATCGTTGGTGACGAAGGTACCGATACCGAAGCTGACTTTGGCCTTTTCCTTGAAATAGTCATAGAGCTTCTGGGCTTTGTCGAAATTCAGGGAATCGGAGAAGAGAAGCGTCTTGGTCTTTGGATCCACGCCATATTTCTGGTAATGGGCAATCATCTTCTCGCCCCAGACATATGGGTCTCCGGAATCGTGTCTGACACCGGCATAGTTGTTGACCATCGACCTGTTGAAGTCCAGAAGGAAGAGGTCGGTGGTAAGCGTATCGGTCAAGGCCGTACCATTGTCACCCTGGTATTCCTTATACCAGTCCTTGAGGGCACAGTGGTTGGTGTAGGCCAGTGGAATGGAGTCGATGCCTTGATACATCTGTACGAATTCGTGGGCATAGGTGCCGATCGGCTTGAGATGATATTTCATGGCAAAATAGACATCGCTGGTACCGATCATGTTCGGACATCTGTCCTTCAGGGTAGAGATGACATAGTCCATCCATTCCCTTGAGAGCCTTCTGCGGCATCCAAAGTCAGCAAACTTGAAGGTATATTTTCCATTCTGGAATGCTTCAATCTTCTTTTCAAGGCGCTCCTTGGCGCTTTGGACAAGCTCATCGTAATCGTATTGGAAACGGAAGTAGACTTCCGAGATGATTTCCAGAAGATAGATTTCAAACTGCATGGCGGAGAACATCGGGCCACGGACGATGACCTTGAGTTCGCCGTTGTCTTCCAGCTCTGTCCTGACATAGTCCCTGATCGGATGCCAGAGACGAAGGAATTCGACATAGTCGTTCTTGATGAAGCGTATGCTTCTGAGATAGTCGAGTTCTTCCTTCTTGAAATATAAAGTGCAGAGATGGTCGATCTGCTCATTGATTTCCTGAAGCATCTCCTTGGTAAAGACGATGCTCTCGTTTCTGCACTTGAAGTGATATTCGCCGGTGAGGTCGGTATGTTGGTGGAAGATGACCTGATCCATATTGAACTTGTAGAGGTCTGTATCCAGCAATGAGGTTACGATTGGTTTCAGTTTCATGATGGTCTCCTGGGATTGTCGCTAATATTCTAAACAAAGAATTTATAATATCTTATCGAAAAGAAGCAAAAGAAGCAAAAGCTTTCACGATTTTGGCTGATTGGTACGCAAAAAGCATGAAAAGCATCATTTATGCGTAGAAATAAGGAAAAACAATGAGAATTGATTTTTATTCATTTTACAACTCTATTTTTTGATATTTAATATAAGTATGTGTAAAGCTAGTAACTGAAAGTAATTTGCCTT
>JAJVUU010000049.1 GCA_021621525.1 Caryophanales bacterium | reverse complement strand
GTCGTGCTTCTTATCCTTATTGTCAAGAATCCCCGCAACAACAACGGAGACAACGGCAATAAAAAATAAGAAGCTGCCGACTCCGTTTATCCGATCTAATAGAGACCTCGCAAATCTCTATTAGGGGGGCTTCAAGCCCTAGGCGGTTGCTTCTTGCTATTATTCTAATACAACAAAGTTCAAGTTGCAAGCCGTTAAAAAACGCAAAAATAAACTATAGCAACAAAAAGGGAGCTTAAAAATCAAAAGCATGAAAAAGAGTTCATTCCAGCTCCCTAAAGTCAATGAAGGCAACCTGATTACATATTTCAATTATGCTGAAAAGACAATTCCAAGCCTAACCCGTTTCTCCGATTCCAAAATAAAAAGTGCTGGTACACATTACATTAACTAAACTTCTTCCAGCACTTTTTATTTTCAGGTAAATACTTGCAAATCTACGAATTCAGCCTTCAGTCCTCGATCAGCTTATCAATCGGATATCCGATCTGATTGGAGCTCGGTGTGACTCCGAAGTTATTCAGGATGGTCTTTCCCATACAGGCAAAGGTAGGAACCTCTTCAAGCATCCTTCCATGCTGATAGGATTTGCTGTAGCAGAAGAGAGGTACTCTTTCCCTGGTATGGTCACTTCCCCACCAGGTCGGATCGTTGCCGTGGTCAGCCGTGACAAGAAGAAGGTCATCCTCCTTCAACAGAGAGATGAGATCTCCCAAATCCTTGTCGAACTCTTCGATGCACTTTCCATATCCGATCGGATTTCTCCTATGTCCGTAAAGGACATCAAAATCAGCCAGGTTGACAAAGCAGAGTCCTTCGAAATCCTTCTTGGCGACATCCATCGTCTTCACCATGCCGTCATGGTTGTTTTCGATGTGATAGGACTCATCCATGCCGGTTCCGGCAAAGATGTCATGGATTTTTCCGACGGCGATGACTCTTCTTCCGCTGTCAAGAAGGTCCATCATGGCCGTCCTTCCATCGGGTTTCAGAGAATAGTCCCTTCTGTCGCTCGTCCTTGTAAAATGACCCTTTTCATGTCCGATGAAAGGTCTGGCGATGACTCTTCCGACACGCCATTCCTTCTTCATCGTGATTTCCCTTGCGATTTCACAGGTCTCATAAAGTTTCACAAGGGTGAAGTCTTCCACGCTGGCAGCGATCTGAAGGACGCTGTCGGCAGAGGTATAGAGGATCATCTTGTGTTCCTTGAGGGCTTCTTCGCCAAGCTGGTCGAGGATGACGGTACCAGAGCTTGAATAGTTTCCCAAGAAGCGGACACCGCTCTTCTTTTCAAGCTCATCGACAAGTTCCTTTGGAAATCCGGTTTCGGTGAAGGTGACAAGGGGATTCTTTGTCTCGATTCCCATCATCTCCCAGTGTCCGGTCAGGGTATCCTTTCCCATGGACTTTTCCCTCATGGTGAGAACATAGCTATGGGGATGCTTGACTTCCTCTGTTCCCCAAACAGGGCAGAGATCATGGATGCCAAGGCTGTTGATGACAGGCACATGGAGCCCGTCCATCTTCTCCGAGATGTGAAGCCAGGTGTTGCTTCCGACATCATTATGGCCTCCGTTATAGAACTTGTCGGCATCCGGTTCACTTCCGATTCCGACAGAGTCCATGACGATGGCAAAGATACGTTTGAATTTCATTGTTGAATCCTCCCTTGATAATTCCATTATACCCCGTTTGGGTCTTGCTTTGTCTATTTTCGCCTCATGGAGAGACGATATTCCTCTTCTTCCTTCTTCTTGGACAGATGGGTATAGATCTGCGTCGTCTCTATGTTCTGGTGCCCGAGCAGGTTCTGTACGTCCTTTAAGCCTGCCCCGTTTTCCATCATCAATGTGGCAAAGCTGTGGCGCAGGCTATGCGGGGATATCTTTTTCTCTATCCCGGCTTCTTTGACATACTTCTTCAGCTTCAGGAAGAAATACTGTCTGGATACCTCACTCCCATCCAGATGAAGGAAGACATAATCCTTTGAGATGCCGTGTTCCTTCAATATCTTGATATATCTTTCGATGGCAAGAAGAGGTTCCTTTCCTATCGGGATGATCCTCTGGACATTCCTTTTTCCGGTCACCTTGAGATACCCGTTCTTGAAATTGATCTGGTCCTTCTTGAGATGGACAAGTTCGCTGACCCTGAGTCCGGTGGAAAAACATACGAAGGTCATGGCATAATCCAGATACCCCTTATCGGAAGATAGGTCGATCACCTGCAGTATCCTCTTGATTTCATCAAAGCTGAGGATGTCAGGAAGATGTTCTTCCTTCTTGGGCGTCGAAAGGTCCGAAAGGACGAGGTCGATGACATCTTCTTCCTTGAGATAGCGATAGAATCCCTTGACAGCCATCGATTTGCGGATCACGGTGCTGTCCTTCCTATTCAGCTCATGAAGGTGGAAGAGAAAGTCATTGAAATCATCCAGGCTGAGATTCTTTGCTTCCTTGTCCTCAAGGAAGATGGCAAATTCATAGAGATCCCTCTTATAGCATTCCAGCGTCTTGAGACCGTCCTGCTTCTCGCTGACAAGATAGGTCAGATATTCTTCAATTTCCTTTTTCATGCAACAGGTCCTCAAACGTCATCAGGTTCGCCTTTCCGTCCATGGCCTTGTTGAACTTTTCGACAAGCTTATGGCTGTCTTCCTTCTTCTCTTCTATGACCACGCGGTCAACAAAAACGCCTAGCAGTCTTACCGGCTGACCTTTATAGGTCGAATCCAGGATCGATACCGAGGCGGCATAGAGCTTGTCGATCTCATCCGTGGGAGATGAAAGGCTCACCCTCTTGCTTCTCGTATTGAAATCCGGTGTCCTTATCTTGATTCCGACACAGATTGCCTTCTTATGGTATCTATGAAGTTCATCGCATACATCCTTCAGACAGGAGAGAATCATCTCCGAGAGCTCGTCAAAGGATGTCACATCATCAGAGAAGGTCCTTTCGGCAGAGATGCTCTTGGGATCGAAGGAACTTGCATCGACAAAATCATTTCCATAGCCTCTCGCCTCGCTCTGGAAGTAGTCAAAGAGGTTTCCTAGCAATGCCTTGACTTTCTTTGAACTGGTCCTAGCCAAGTCACCGATGGTATGGATACCAAGTTCATCTAGCTTTGGAGCCGTCTTCTTTCCGATTCCGAAGAAGCTGTCGATCTTCAAAGGCCAGAGAAGAGCAGGAACGTTCTCTCTGGTAAGCTTAATCAGTCCCAAAGGCTTCTTCATATCGGAAGCCATCTTGGCTAAGAACTTGTTGTCGGAGACACCGATGGAGCATTTCAGCTCCGTCTTAGCATAGAGCTTCATCTGCAAGTCAAACAGATAGTCATAGCAGTCATTAAGGCTGACCTTGTCCGTCATATCGATATAGCATTCATCGATGCTTGCCTTCTCCAAAATCGGATATTCCTTCTTGAGGAAACCAAAGAATCGGTTGCTATACTGGACATAGAGGGAATAATGGGGTGGGACAAGGATGAGGGAAGGACAATTGTGCTTTGCCATGGATACCGGCATACCGGAATAGACGTGACATTTCCTGGCCTCATAGCTTGAGGTGGAGATGACACCTCTCTTGGAATCGTTTCCGATGGCGATAGGCTTTCCGACAAGGCTTGGATCAGATAGCATCTCGACCTGGGCAAAGAAACAGTTCAGGTCGATATGGACGATCGTCTTCATCCCTGGTATTCACTAAGAAGCCTACTAGCCTGCATCAAGGCTTCCTTGGTGACCTTGTCTCCGGAGAGCATGACGGCGATACGCTCAATCGTCTTCTCCCTGTCCAGGCTTTCAGCCGAGGTGAAGGTATGTCCTTCCAGAGTCTTCTTTCTGATTTCGATATGTCCTTTGCAGGAGGCGATGACCTGGGGAAGGTGGGAGATGACGATGAGAGAGGAAGCATCCAGCTTCTGCATCTTCCTGGCCATCAGGTTTCCAGCCTTTCCGCTGACTCCGGTATCGATCTCATCCAGGACGAGGACCTCATAGGGATCCAAGGCATTCAAGACGATCTTCAAGGCCAGCATGAGCCTGCTTGCCTCACCGCCGGAGGCAGCCTTCTTCAAAGGAGATTTCTCAATTCCTTCATTGAAGGAGACATCAAACTCGATTCTGTCGATTCCTTCCTTGTAGAGAGGTACTTCCTCAAAGGAAATGCTGAAACCGTTCTTCCTCAGACCAAGGCTAGACATCTCCTCATTGATTTCCTTGCTTAGAAGAAGGGCATTCTTCTTTCTTATCGAAGACAATACGATAGCAAGCTTCCTTAGTTCCTCTTCCTTCTTCTTCAGTTTCTCTTCAAAGTCCTTCTTCTCGCTATCAAAATTCAGGATCTGGTCTCTTTCCTTCTTGAATTCCTCGTATTTGGAAAGAATGGAGGACGTGCTCCTTCCATATTTCCTCATCAAAGACTTCAGGGAAAAGAGCCTTGCATTGATTTCATCGATCCTGTGGCTGTCAATCCTGAGGCCGGTATAATCATCTATAAGCCCGGCAAGGCTGTTTTTAAGCTCTGTAAGCTTCTCCAGCGCCTTTTTTGAGGATTCTTCCAGGGAAGTGGAAGAAAAGCCCCTGAGAGCAGCAGATAGTCTTCCTATCATATCATCGAAAGGTATCTCTCCCTGACTGACGCGGAGATATTCCTCAAAGGCATCCTTGGTCTTTTCCTTGGCATGGAGTTCTTCAAACTCCGCATTGAGGTCCTCGATCTCATTTTCCTTGAGATGATATTTCTCAATCTCGGCAATCTGGAAGTTGAGATAATCCATATCCTTCATGCCGTTGTCATTTAAAAAGGATTCATATTCCTTTTTCATCTTAAGAAGTTCCTGATAGGCCTTATCATACTCCTTCTTAGGCTTTGCAAGCTCGCCTTTGGCATAGTAGTCAAGATAGGCCAGCTGTCTATCTTCCAGAAGCAAGTCGGACTTGGCATTCTGGGAGTGGATGTCGATAAGATGGGACGTGACCCTTTTGAACTCGTTGAGGGAGACAACCTCGTCATTGAGATAGCAGCGCGTGCTCTTGTCCGGATTGAGAATCCTTTTGACGATCAGCGTACCATCCGCAGAGACATAATCCCGGACTTCCGGATGTTTCTCCTTGAATTCATCATCAAGAGTAAAAAGAGCGCTGACAACGGCCTTCTTCTCCTTGTCCCTGAGAAGAGAGAAATCACATCTTTCTCCGACAAGGAGCCCCAGGGAATTGACGATCAGGGACTTTCCGGCACCCGTCTCTCCAAGAAGACAGGTGTTCCTCTCTTCAAAGTGAAGCGTCGTATCCTGTATGACGGCAAGATTGGCTATATGAAGTTCTTCGATCATTCTTTTTCCTCCGTGATGCTCTTTATGACGCTGTCTACATCCATATGGGTCTTCTTAAGCAAGTCATCATTGTTTCCAAAGGGGATGAAGTCCCTATGGAAGGCAAAGGGATGGAATCTTCCTTGAAAGCCACGTCTTAAAAGATATTCGGCAATATGGCTTGTGGTCCCATCCAAAGTCGAATAGGCATCATATAGGTAGACATCCTCATAGTTTTCAAAGCCGATTGAATCAAGGCCGGCATCATCCATGAGAAGGTCGATCAGGATTCCTTTGTCGAAGCTGTCATCCAGCCTGCTAGTAAGCTCGTATCCAAGGCAGGACACACCAAGGCAGAGCTTCCTGTTCTGTTTCCTGTTGAAGAAACATATGCCGTCTTTAATTTCACAGGGTGGCACGTTGAAGACAGGGTTTCCTTTCGGGAAACGAATCAGGAAAGGTCCTTCCTTCTGCTTCTGATATTCCATGAAGCAGTATTGGATGGAATTCACGTCAAAAGGCATCAGGACCCTTCTGTAGGGAATCCCTTTCACCATCGCCACATCATAGATGCCGTGGTGGCTTGAGCCGTCTTCTCCGACCAGTCCGCACCGTTCGACAAGAAGAAGAAGCGGCACGTGGTTCCTGGAGACATTCTCCAAGAGTTCGTCATAGCATCTCTGAAGGAAGGTGGAATAGATGTCAAGGACGGGAATCTTCCCTTTCAAGGCTAGGCCACTTGCCAATACGAGAGCATGTTCCTCGCTGATTCCGGTATCGATGGAGCGGTCTGGAAAATCAACAAAGATCCTTTCAAGCCCCGATCCCTTTTCCATGGCCGGCGTGATGACATAGATTCTCCTATCTTTCTTCATCGGCCCATAGAGAAGAGATTCCTTGATGGAGGTAAACTGCTGGTTAGGCGTGGAATTGGGTTCATCAAAGGCCTTCTTGACGCCATGGAAGTTGCCACTTTCGTCCTTGCTTGCCAAAGGATAGCCAAAGCCCTTCTTCGTCTGGACATGGAGAAGGACAGGCTGTTTTCTGGATAGGAGCCTTGCCTTTTCAAAGGCGAGGTCAAGGCTATCGAAGTCATGTCCGTCATAAGGACCGATATATTTCAGTCCCAAAGACTCATAGACGGTCGGAGAGATGACCATCCCCTTGAGATGGTCCTTCAAGGCACGCATCTGAAGGAACATCTTCCATGTCAGCTTATGCTTTTCCATCTTCCTTCCAAGCCTGGACGAGGTCCTGAAATAGAAGCGGGAATTCCTGAGATGGGCAAACTTCGAGGATATCGGGCCCTTGTTCTTGCTGATGGCCATACCATTGTCATTCAGAACGATGATGAGGTTTTTGATATCCTTATGGCTGGAAAGATAGTCGATGGCCTCATAGGAGATGCCGTTTTCAATCGAGGCATCCCCGACAAAGGCGATGGTGAAGCTATCATCCTTCCCATCGGCATTCTTGGCTATCGCCATACCGATGGCTGTAGAGATGCTATCCCCGCTGTGCCCGTTGGAATACCTGTCAAAGTCGGATTCCTCCCTCAGATTGAAGGGGGCGATGCCATCGGTCTTTCTTATCGAAGTGATGTCTCTTCCGGTGAGGATCTTATAGGTATAGGACTGGTGACCGACATCAAAGAGGATGTCGTTCTTATCCGGAGAGAAGTTCCTCAGCAAGGATATCGTCAGTTCCACGACTCCGAGGTTGCTGGAAAGATGTCCGCCATTGGAAAGACAGACAGACAATATGTCTGCCCTGATATCACTGGCAAGGACCCTGAGCTGGTCCTTGGTGAAGTTCTTCAGATAGAATGTCTTTCCTTTGGTTTCCATGTCACTTCCTGTCTACGCTGTCGCTGACTTCCTTCTCAAGCTTCTCAAGACGTCCCTTCATCTCGGCATAAAGCTGTTTTCCCTGCTGATAGAGCTTGCTAGCTTCATCAAGAGGGAGGCTGTCGTCACTAAGCTTTTCCAAAACGGAGTTGGCTTCCTTTTCAAGCTCGTCATAGCTCATATCTTCCATTTTCTTTTCACTGGTCTTCTTCGTTGGCATATTCATTCTCCTTTGATGAGGGCTTCTTTTCTTCCATCCGGATAGGTGATGAAAACCTTGTCATCCGGGCAAAGTTCCTTGCTGGATGTTACTTTCCTTCCATCCTTATAGACAAGGGCATAACCTTTCCTGGATATCTTCTCCGGGTCATATCCGTCAAGAGAGGAAGAAAGATAGGTCAGATACACTTCCTTCTTATGAAGAAGGTTCATGAAGGAAGCATCATAATCTTTCAGAACCAGACTCAGTCTGTTCTCAGAAGAGGTGATATGCTTTTTGAAGAGAGAATCCAGGTTCCTTCTATATTCTTCTATCTCCGTCTTCTTCTTTTTCAGCCTTGCATCCATCGACAGGGATTCCAGCCTTTCAAGATAGATGTCAAGGGTGTAGTTCTCGTTTTCCAAAATATGTCTCATCCTCTCCGTAAGCTTGCTATAGAAGGTTTCCCTTCTTTCGATAGTCTCACTCAGGGATGGGTTGATGAGACTTGCACCTTCCGTCGGTGTGATAGCCTTCAGGTCGCTGACACGGTCAGCGATAGCCGTATCGATGGTATGGCCGATACAGGTGATGACTGGAATCTTCGACTCGGCGATGGTCAAGGAAAGAAGCTCGTCGTCAAAACAGGACAAATCCGTCTTCGAGCCTCCTCCTCTTCCAAGAAGGATGCAGTCAAAGTCACCTTTCTGAGCCTTCTGCAAGGCAGAGACGATGCTTTTGGCTGCCCCGTCTCCCTGGACCGTACAGGGGAAAAGGATGGTATTGACAGGAAACCTGTCATGAAGGGTCTTTAAAATATCCTGATAGGCAGCGGAGTCCTCTGCCGTCAATATGGCGACCTTTTTACAGTAGCTGGGCAGTTTTCTTTTCCTCTTTTCATCCAGGTAGCCTAGCTTATCCAGTTTTTCAAGAATCTTCTTTTTCTTGAGAAGGTTCTTTCCTTCCTGGCTTTTTAGAATCTCGACATCCCTTCCCCAGAAGGTCAGAGAGCTTCCATGGGCATAATAGGACAAGGATCCCGTGATGCTGATGACATCGCCGACCTTGATTTCTTCAAAGCTGACGCTCCTTTGGTAGAAGGAAGAGAAGGCACAGCGCAGAATCGGGGAATCCGTCTGCTTCTTTCCCTGGTCTCCGATTTCGATATACGTATACTTTCCAATCTTGATGGAATAGACCTCCCCATAGACGGAGAGGCTACGGAAAGCCGGATTCTCAAAGCATGCCTTGAGGATGTCACTGAGTTCCGAGACGGATAAGGAAGCCATATGTCAGTCCTTTTTCACCTGGAAATCATAATCCGTGATGACCTTGTCAAGCACGGCATTGACAAACCTGTGGTCGTTGAGCTTGAGATACTTCTTGGCCAGGTTGACCCACTCGTTGATGACGACCTTCCTCGGAGCAAGGCGGACATAGAGGCCTTCCGCACATCCAGCGATGAGGATGGCCTTGGCGACGTCGTCAAGCCTGTTGAAGGTCCAGCCGACAAGATGCTTCTCAATCTCCTTTTCCAGTTCTTCGATATGTTCAAGGCCGAAGGCATAGATGGCTTTGGAGAACTTGGGGACTTCGTTGATGTCACTCACGTTATAGATGGCATTGATGACTTCCGTGGCATCAAAGTCATCCTTGGCTTCCAGAAACAGGAAGACCTGATAGAAAGCCTGCATGGTTTTTTCGCGTTCGACGCTTCTCGAATATGTTTTCATGGATTACCTCTCGATATGGATCTGATTCTGTTCCTGAATCTTCTTTTCTTCATAGGCATCAAACCTTCTGATGACATACATGCCATAGACAAACATCAGGACGAAGATGATGTGTATGACAAGATTCAGGATGATGTCATAGACCTGGAAGACAATCTGGCTCTTCAGTGTAAAGGAAAGGATGATGGAAGCAAAGGAGAACAGGAAATCAAAGAGATAGACAAAGAAGGCAATCTTATAATAGATTTTCTTTCCTTTGACGGCAAAGGTGGATAGGAAGATTTCCACGAGTCCGATACCTACACCTAATAAGGCTGGAAGAGCCTTGACGGCAGCATAGCTTGTTCCTTTTCCCAGAATGATGGCAGCAAAGGAACTGACGGAGAAGAGCTCACCCAGGGTGAAGAGATTTCCATATGCCCCGTCAGCCTCATGGAAGCTGACACTGCTCATGAAGAAGATGGTAAATAGCAGATGCACGATGGCAACAAGGATCGGAAGGGAGGCTAGATAGCCATAGCGCTTCCTATCCTTTTCGTATTCCTTCTCTGTGTATGTCATAGATTGGAATCCACAAAGGAGACGACGGCGACATTGACCTTGACGGTGCTGATTTCGGTCGCATCATAGATGGCTTCATAGATTTCCTTCTGGATGCATTCGACACTGTTCTGGACATCGGAATTGCGGATAGCCGAGAAGGAGACATCGACCCTCACCTGGTTGTGATCGATGTCACAGCTGACATTGTCCCTGTTCTTGGCAAGCTTGAGGGAGATGGAATCCTTCAGGTCCCCTTTGGCAAGTTCTTCCAGCGTCTCCTTGGCAATCTGGGCAAAGACATAGCTGGCCAGATTGAGACTTGCCTTGTTGGAATTGTTTACGGAATAATAGTTCATGATGTTCTCCTAGTTCTGTTTGATATTCTTCATGGATAAGGATATACGGTTTCTCTGAAGGTCGACGGCGATGACCTTGACTTTGACGATGTCGCCTGGCTTTCCATAGGCATGTGGATCATCCACCCTATGGTTGGTGATTTCGTTGAGGTAGACAAGGCCGTTGATTTCAACGCCGATGTCGACGAAGAAACCGAATCCCGTGACATTGCGTATCGTACCTTCCATGATAGAACCTACCTTGAGGTCCTTGATGTCCGTGACACCTTCCGTGAGATTGGCCGTCTTTGCCTCTTCTCTCGGATCACGGCTTGGCTGGATGAGTTCCTTGACGATGTCAAGAAGGGTAGGAAGTCCGACATTGAGTGTCTCACTCAAACCCTTCAAATCATCCTGGGATAGCTTCTTGAGATTCTCCTTGGTCTTTGCATCCTCTTCGGAAGCAAAGCGCTTGAGAATCTCCTTGGCAATCGGATAGGATTCCGGATGGACGGCCGTATTGTCAAGAGGTTCCTTTCCATCGGGGATACGAAGGAAGCCGGCGCAGTTTTCAAAGGCCTTCGGTCCAAGTCCGCTTACCTTCAAGAGTTCTTTCCTGCTCTTGAAGGCACCATTTTCCTCACGGTACTTGACGATGTTGAGAGCAATCTTCTTGCTGATGCCGGAGATATAGGATAAGAGTGCAGCACTTGCCGTATTGAGGTTGACGCCGATGGCATTGACAGCATCTTCGACGACACCGCCAAGAGCAAGTTCCAGCTTCTTCTCATCCAAGTCCTTCTGGTATTGTCCGACACCGATGGAGGTCGTCGGAATCTTGACGAGCTCGGCAAGAGGATCCTGTAATCTTCTTGCGATGGAGACCGCACTTCTCAGGTTTGGTTCAAACTGAGGGAATTCTTCCTGGGCATCCTTGGTGGCTGACCAGATGGAAGCTCCGGATTCGCTGACGACGGCAACATGCAGGTCTTTCAGGTCAAAGTATTTTTCCTTGAGTTCTTCAAGAAGTTTCTGGCTTTCCCTGCTGGCCGTTCCGTTTCCCAAGGCAACCTGATAGGTTCCGTTTCTGACGATCATCTGATGGAGGATAGGAAGGCATTTATCATGGTTCATCCTGCTATGGAAAGGATCGGATAGGACATAGGTATCCAGCACCTTGCCGTTTTCATCGATGAAGGCAAGCTTGCATCCATGGGTGAAACCTGGATCAAAGCCTAGGATTCTCTTATTCTTGAGCGGTGGATAAAGAAGGGTTGCCTTCAAGGACGTCTTGAATTCCTCGATAGCGACATCACTGGCATTGTCCATCAAGGCAGAGAAGAGGTCGTTTGAAACGGATGGGAAGATAAGTCTGTCATAGCTATCCTGAACCATCTCCTCAAACTGCTCCCTGTAAGGAGTCTTGGAAGGGATCTCAAATAGTTTGATATGATTCAGGATGGTCTCGTCATCGAGGACGAACTTCTTGGTGAGGACCTTCTTATTGACACCTCTGTTGATAGCCAGTGTCTGATAGGACTTCAAGTCAGAGATTCTTCTTGAATAGTTGGCATAGTTATCATAGGTGAGGTCTTCGACGCCTTCGATCTTTGTGGAAGTGAGAAGTCCCTTCTTCCACGCCAGGTCCTTGATGAAGGTTCGATAGTTGGGATTGTCGCTGATTTCTTCTGCGATGATGTCAAAGGCACCTTGGATGGCCTTTGAAGTCGTCGGATAGTTTTCGGAAAGATATTTCTTGGCTTCTTCTTCCAGGTTTCCGGTTTTATCCGTCTTCAGATATTCGCTCAAAGGTTTGAGTCCGGCAGCGATAGCCTTGCTGGCTCTTGTGAGTTTCTTTGGCTTATAGGGACGATAAAGGTCTTCGACCTTGGCCAAGGTCATGGCTTCGGAGATCTGCTTGCGAAGTTCTTCATCCTGAATGTTCTGATCATCAAGAGATTTGAAGACGGTCTTCTTCCTGTCTTCAAGGTTACGATAGGCAATGAGCTTCTCTTCAAGGTCACGGAGATTCTCATCCGTGAGTCCTCCCGTCACTTCCTTTCTGTATCTGGCGATGAAAGGAACACTGTCTCCGGAATCCAGAAGCTCGATGGCAGCATCGACGCCCTTGATATCCAGATTGAGTTCCTTGGCGATGACTTGATTGATTTCCATGTTGATTTATATCCTTTCCGATATGGCGGTCATAAAGAAGAAACTATCTTCTTCAGACTGAAAATACGCTTTGACATCCTTGTCTTCTTTAGGAATGGTGAAATTGATCTTGATTCCCTTATAGATTCCCTTTTCTTGATTGGCAGTGGCATCTTTAGGTACCAAGGTATATGCTTCCTTGGTATAGCCAAAAAAGTAAAAAGAGGTATCATCCAAAGTCAGAAGCACTCTTACGGAATGATATTCCTTCTTTACGTCATCCAAGACAAAACTTGCCAATCCACCCTCTGTATCGATGACATAGGAAGTATGGAAATAGGAAGAGATGTCTATAAATGAATCCTTCGCTTTGCTGACAAGGGTATTCTTATCCGCTTCAAGCTGCCCTGAAACATCCACTTGGGAGCTGCAGGATACAAGCATGGCGGTAAGAACAAGATAAAAGAGCGTTTTTTTCATACGCAAATTATACCATAAGAAGCAATGCTCTTCGTCAATTTTCTTTCTTTTCACCTAGATTCATTCCTAGCTTTGGACATCCATCTTTACTTAAGTTCTCTTCACGCAAGGAATGATTCGTTACTCATCCCATCAAAAGAACGTACTTACCTCCTCATAGATATATTGTCATCCAGGAAGGAAAAAGTACGACTAAGATTCAAAAATATTCCAAAATCATTCAATGGATGAAAGAATCTTTGGCATTGCACTCCAAAGATGTGGCATATCCATAGTTTCCAGAGCCTTTTTTCGTGATATAGCCTGGCAATTGGGACTCCTCGCTCCGATTGACAAAGAACAAAACACCGGTAGAATCATCGGAATTCCTTCTGAAAAAGAAAATATAGGTATAATCTTTGTTTATTGAAGGAGTAAAACTGATTTCAAATGTAACGTTGGAAAACTTGAATCCTGTATCCGTTGTCTTGATATAGCCAGTTCCATCTGCTTTGATGAAGTCAACATTCTCGATGACATTTACCTTCTGTCCACCACCGCTCTGTCCGACATCCATATAGACGAAATATGGGTAATCGCTTGAATTTTTTGTCTTCTTAAAACTTAAGACATATTCAATTCCACTATCAATGTCTTTTTGACTGACCTCATA
>JAJVUU010000048.1 GCA_021621525.1 Caryophanales bacterium | reverse complement strand
GGTCATTTCTTACCTCGGAATTCGATTTGTGTACCTAATTCATTGATTCGTCATGCTATATAGCGTTCTCGTGATGGTCCTTCTCTTTTCGATGTTCCTTGTCTTCTTCCTTGTCGTCATCACTTCCAAAAAGGAATATTCCTCCTTCATGCTTCAGGCAGTATTGATGATACAGCTTTTTGGTATCGCTTATTTTCTTCCGTTTTATTTCGTGCCTGAAATCCTGTCTCTTTTCAAACACAAAAAAAGCAGGAGAAGGAACACCATCCTTCTTGTCTGCTGTTCTTTGATGTTTGTCTTGTTCTATCCTTTGTTTCGTCTTCTTCTTTTGTTTTTCTAGGAATCCAAAGAGGAAAAGACGTCTTCATAATCTAGGAATTCCTCGTTTTCCTTAGGAATGATGATGGGATAGGTCTTTTTCCTGATGGCGATAGAATCATCTTTCAGGATGAAGATATGACTACGGGTGGTCTCTTGTATATCCAGACGGAAAAGGCCATATCGGACAAGGTAATGAAGGCTTTCTTCTTTTCCGGTAAGGAAATCGCCATCGTAATCGATCTTCAGTTCGGCTTCCTTGATGTTCGGAAGCTCGTCGAAGTCTCCGTTTGCCTGGATCTGTTTTTGATAATAGGGATACATCCTGGCAATGTCCGGGGAAATATCGAAGAAACTTGAATTATGATGGATGACTTTGATGCTTTCTTCATCTATTTCTTCGATGAATAGATTCTGCATCCTTCGTTTCTCAAGCGGAGAATCATAAGTCAGCCTAAGAAGCTTTCCGTAGTTCTCCTCATATTCCTGATAGTTCACGGTTTTGGTCATCGGTGAAGAAAACAGCTCTTCTTTCTTTTTTCCTGTGAGGATTTTGACTTTTCCTGCTCCTTCATCATATTGTCTTTGGAAGCTTGAAAAGAGCATGGAGGAAGAAAAGGATTCGGCAAAGGATTCTCTTCCATGATATAGTACGGAAGAGTAGGTGGTCTGATGGACTTTGATGGAAGAGACTTTTGCTTCGCTGTCTGATTTGGAAAGAATCAAAATGTTCTCTTTCTTCAAGAGGATGTCCATCTTCTTTGATAGCAAAAGGAAGGATTCTTGACAAACCATGGATATATGATAAACGATTGTATCTGGAAAGGTATGATTTTTGATGATTTCTTTTTAAAAAACCAAACCTATCACCAGGCATGGAAAGTCGGTTTTTTAAGCTTTTTCATGTTTTTCCTGCCATTCTGAGAGGAGGCTTGAGACAATGTATAGAGAAATGAAAGAAAAAATGGTAATATAAAGAAAAGGACACAAGTCCAAAAAAGGAGAATCAAGCTATGGCTGTATTCGAAGTAAAAATCAACAATGACTTCTCTCTGAAGGGAAATGATTATCTCATCCATCAGCCCAAGGCCCATCTTCTTTGCATCACCGGTATGAATGAGCATTCCAGAAGATATGAACCCTTTGCCATGGAACTCAACAAGGACGGATATTCCGTATCCGTGCTGGATCATTTCGGTCAGGGTGAAAACTCCCCCGATCCCAAGAACCAGGAAAAATGGCCTAAGGGTGCATGGAACATGATGCTCAAGGCACTCAATACCAAAGTCACTGAACTTCGGAAAGACGGAAAGCCGGTCTATCTGATGGGTCATTCCATGGGTAGCTTTGCCATGCAGGCCTATCTTGAGACCTATCCTGACAGCGTGGACAAGGTCATCATCATGTCCTCCAATGGCAAGAACAACAAACTCAGCATCGACTTAGGCTATCTTGTTTCAAAGATGAGAGCCAATGACAAAAACTGGGACAAGGAAGACAAGCTGATGGAAAAACTAGCCCTCGGCGGATATGTCAAGGCGGTCAAGGACAGGGAAGACGAAAATGACTGGCTCAGTTACAACAAGGAGAACGTCAGGAAGTACAATGACGATCCTTATTGCGGTCACTACAATACCTATGGCTTCTTCAGAGGATTCATGGGTGGTCTTCATGAACTCTATAAGAAGAAGAACCTGCAGAAGATATCCAAGAACGAGAAGATCCTCATCATCGCCGGTGAAGACGATCCTGTCGGAAACATGTCCAAGGGACCGAAATCTCTTCGTGACATGTACCAAAGACTTGGTGTCAAGGACGTTTCCTTGGTCATCTATCCTCATATGAGGCATGAGATTCTCAACGAAGAAGAGCGCGACAAGGTCATAAGGGACATTCTTGATTTCCTCAACCGATGACAATCCAGGGAAGAAGGGCTTGCCTTTCCTCCCTTTTTTCATGCTAGAAAAAAAGCTGCCAGGGCTCAGCCTGACAGCATGAAATCAGATGCGATGGATGAGATATCCCTTGCTTGCCGCTTCCAGGGAAGAAAGATCGTCGGTGTCAAGCGAATAGGAAAGGCTTTGGCTTGAATCCTTTTCGTTGATGCGGTAATCATGGATGAACTGACTCATCTCGAAGGAAGAGAAGTCGATGGTCTTCTTGCTGAGGATGTCGATGCTTCCGATGGCGTAGTCACCGGATAGATCATTGTCCATCATGGAAGTCAGGCTGAAGAAGCGCTGCATCCTGCTCTGGAGCCCGGAATCCTCTTCACTCTGGTAATAGTTGAGTTCGCCGTTGTTGGCGTAGGAGAGAATCTGTCCTTTCAAGGAGATGTCGGCAAGACCTGAAAGAAGGCTGATGTCGCTGGAGAGCTGGAGACCGAAGAATGGTGTCTTCTTTGAACCGTCTTCCAAGGTCTTTGTCTGATGGTAGAGCTTGAGATAGGTATCCTTGAAGGAGAGAAGCGGTGTCTTGTCATCTCCATAGGTGACAGAGAAGAGGCTGTCCAGGTCAAGTCCGAGGGTGAACTTCTGCTTGTTTTCGTTATAGAGCGTTCCTGCCTGGATGAGGCTTGAGAAGTCAGAGGAGAGAGTGATGTCAAGTCCAGAGGTGTTTCCGGTCTTGGAGGAAGACTCGGTATCCGTCGAACTTGTCTCATTGTTATCCAAAGCATGGAAGACGTTGGCCATGATGGTCTTTCCAGCGATTCTGTCATCCATGTCAAGACCTAGAGAGCCGATATAATAGAGAACGTTCTTTTCAAACTCTCCTTTTGTGACTCTCATCGCTTTGGAAGTCACTTTGTTCTTGATGACACCTTCCTCATTGTAATAGGAATCGGTCCTGGTGTTGTCGATGTAGACCTTCCCGTCCCTGAAGGCGTATTCCGTGACATAGTATCCGGCATCTTCAAGCTGCTTGTCTCCTAAGGCAAGGGAGATGTAGGCATAGACACCTTCATCCTTGATGTAGATGTCGCTGCTGAGATTCAGATCGAAGCTGTACTGATCGATCTTGACAGGAACGTCCTTGCCTAGCAGGATGTCTAGATCTAGGTATCCACCGAAATGGAAGTAGTTGAATTCACTGGTATCCAAAGCCATCTTGACAAGGTTCTTCATGCCATCGAGGTTGACGAACTTGTCTTTGTTGGTTTCGTTGTATTCCATGACGGAAGGCAAGGCACTTTCGTCATAGCTGGTCAAGGATATGATTGCCTTGCAGATGGTCGAATCATCCTTTGCGGAGAGGTTGCATTCGAGGGAAGTGATGACAGGCTTTTCTCCACCTTCATAGCTGATGGAAAGGGTGATGAATTCACCTTCGTCATGGATGTTGAAAAGACGTTTATCGACCTTCAATACAATCTTACCACTTTCAAAGCTGACGGAGTTGATATATGGATAATCCAGAAGAAGGGAAGGAGCCTTCAAAGAGATGGCATCCTTGATAGGCATGTCGCTTGCGATGTTGCCTGAGGTCGTCAGAAGCTTGTTGAGAAGGCTTGTGGACGAGGTCCTGGAGATGGTGTCTACGACATCGCCGATGGTGGAAGAATGGAGAAGCACATGCATGTTGCTGTTGTAATCCAGAGTGAACTCTCCATCTTTGGCATCATCTTCGCCGACGTTTTGATAGCGGAAGCTGAGATTCTGGTCGGCCTGCGTCTTTGTAGTGGAGAAATCAGAACCTATGCTGATATAAGGATGGCTGATTCTTAGACCGCCACCGATTTTAGGTAAATCCTTGTCATTCATGTCCCAGTAGCAGAAACCATCGATGGTGACGTTGTCCTGATATCTGGCCTCTTGATCCTGAAGAGGATTCTTCCGATATTCGGCATTGACCTTGATGCCATATCTGGTCAAGTCATTGCCGAGGTTGTAGAAGGCTTTCCCGAAGGTTGAGAATTCAGTGATTTCCTGGTATTTGCCAAGTTCGTCTGCACTGAGCCTCGTCACAGGATCATCGAGGAACTTCATCTTGAAGGTGAAGTCCTGATCCTTGGTAATGCAGGTATCGATCTGGATGCCTTCAAATTTCAGGCTTCCGTCTTCCAAGGCATCGCTATTCAGAAGAAGGGTGATATTTCCGATGTTCTTTCCTAGGAAGGAATCACCTTTGAAAAGTTCGGATGCCTTGATTTCAAGGGAGATGACATTTTTGTCCTGGACATCTTCAGCCTTTATGGAAATGAAGTCATTAAAGCCTTTGAGGGAACCCTTCTTCAGGCAAGAGATGGCCTCCTTGAACTTTTCGGAAGCAGAAAGGGCATCAAGAACTTTGCTGACATCGTCAAAGGTGACGGAGACGTTGCTCTTGGTCTTGGTGTCAAGAAGATTCTTCATCTCTCCGATCTGTGCTTCACGGATATAGTTCCTGAAGACGGTGACATCCTTTTCAGAGTCGCTCTTGCTCAGGGAATCATATCCGAAGTAGAGATTCTTGTCCTGGTAATGGAGGTCAAGATTGTGATTATAATCTCCCTTGAGGGTGGTCGCATTCATGGATAGGTGATAGTCGCCGTTTCTAAAGGCGTCAAGAAGCTTTCCGCTTTCATTTTCTTTGCTGAGGTCGGCCGAGATGCTTCCAGATGCGCTGATCGCATTGTAGTAGGCGTCTTCTGTATTCACCTTGTCATTGAAATAGATGTCATAGGAAGCGTTGAACATCTTGTTTCCAATGATGTTGCAGATGCTGTCGAAGATTGGAACGATGCCCTTGAAGTCGGAATATTCTTCATCGTCAAGCGTGAAAATCGGACTGGCATCTTCGACATCCAACCTTATACTCAGGCTTCTTGTCGTGGTGATGCCATCTTTGGTATCTTCAAAGGTCAAGCCTTCGATGGCGATGTTCTTGATGCCGTTCTTGGAAGAAGATGTGGCATCCCTGCTGCAGTTGACGATGAGCTTTATCGGCCCTTTGGTAAGTCCGAGATATGCTCCGTCAAGTCCTAGGATGAAGCTTTTGGTTGCCTCGTCATAGGAGAAGTAGGTATCCTGACTTGAAAGGAGACCTTGAATCTGAGAGAAGTCTCCGTCCTTGATCTTGTTGATATCCAGACTTCCCAAGGTCGTGTTCATTTTGGAAGAGATGGTCTCGATCACCTTCTGTCCGCTTCCTTCCGTGATGAGCTTGAAGACATCCCCGATTGTGGTGTCGCTGACCTTGGCCTTGAGAAGCTCATTGAACTTCAGATAGGTCTTCTTGTTCTGATGAAGGACGTAAAGGTCATTGAGGACAGTGGAAGAATCCTCATCCTTGTTGAGGTGATCCAAAGCCAAGGCATAGGTTCCGTTCTTGAAATCGGCATTGTCGATCTTCATCTGGAGTCTTCCGTCGATATCGAAATCATGTCTGTTCAGGATGGATGTATCATCCTTGCCTGTTTCAGCAGTATCCATGGCGACATTGATTTTGACGTCGCTTGTTCCACCGATGATGTCCGCGATGGTGGTAAGGACGTCGTTTCCGGGTTCGTTGATGGAGGAATATCCTTGGCTCAGGGCATCGGAAACAGAAAGGCCTCGATAATCGCTGACGTTTTCTAGGGACATGTCTAGGGATAACCCTACTCCAAGGATGGATGAATAGGTTCCGTCAGCTTCTTTTTTCATGATCTGGATGTCATTCAGGGAATTTACCTGTTTTAAGGAGTAAGTGTCTTTGTCAGCAACCATGTTCAGCTTCAATCCGGTGATCTTGATGTCATTGATTTCGATATCGGGAATGGTGACGTCGAATCTGACATTGTCATCCATCACAGCTTCGTCGCTGACTTTGATGTCATCGACCATGTCCGTGACGGAAGAAAGGATGGAGTCAAGGTCGATACTCGAAGTGCTTTCATCAGCAGAAGGAACCAGGATGCCGATTCTTTTGAGCATCTGGAAGACATCATAGAGGCTCTCGGGAGCATCCAGCATCATCTTGGCTTTCTTGAAGTCGACATAGCAGTATTCGTTTTTTTCGACACGGAGGCTCAAAGACTGTTCAATCTGTCGGTATTTGACCTTCATGTCGGTAGAAAGGCTGATCGCAGTCGTGCTGAGGTTGCTCAGATCGACGTTCAGGTTGCTTAGGGAAAGGGTGATGGGGTCGTTCTCGCTCAAGGATAAATGGAGGGAAATATTGCCGTTCTTGAGCTGTTTGGCGTTGAGAAGGGAATTGATGGCCTTGGAAAAGCCGTTCTCTTCCTTCTCGTTTCCGTTGTCATCGATGTCCGGTGTATCATATCCGCCGCCATCATCGTTGTCATTCTTGGGAGAGATGGCACCCATGGCAAAGTACACGGATGTACCTGAGATGCCTGCCGTTATGATGGACATCAGGGCAAGGGCGCCGAATTTTTTCAAAAATGCTTTTTTCATGTCTTAACCTTCTTTCGGGAACAGTTCATAACCGCGGAAGTCATCCTGCTGGTTATATTCCGGAACGTCAACCTGAATTCCCTGTATGACGTTGGAATCGGAACGGAAATAGTATTGATACATCTCGCTCTTCGCCGGAGAATTGATGGGTCCGACGACGGCTGTGTATTCATCATAGAAATAGGTGGAAACGAGGTTGAGGCTCTCATCCAAGGTGAATTCGAGATGGCTTGAGGAGAAAACAGGCCGTGAGGAGAGTCCTCCTGTCGCTCTCATCTGGACGGAATAATAGGAATTTCCAGGTAAGGCCTTCTTGTTTTCCTTCCTGTCCTGATCGGTGAACAGGTCCAGGGAGACAAAGTAGGAAGAATCTCTTTTCTCGAAGATGCTCTTCTTGACCGTCTTTGGCCCGATGAGATAGATGAGGACGCCGTTGACATGGTGCTTGGTCTTGTCGGAAGACTTTTCATAATCGGCTTCGTCAAGGCTTAGGAACCTGTCAGATATCGGTCTGGCCTCGGTCAGTTCACTGGAATCCGTGGTGGCCGTGCAGTAATAGGAAGGCTGGAGAAGTTTCCCATATTTCTGCATGTATTCGTCATAGGTGTAGGTTTGGTTTTCATTTCCGTTCTTCCAGTCGTCCGGGACGTTCTGAAGATAGCAGTGGACGCTTCCGTCGGAATAGTCATAGAAACGGTTGGCTGTCTTGACAAGGCTGGATGAAGAGACGTTCTGGTTGTAGATGACCTGTGGAGTCACGTAGGTGGAAGAGACGACTTTCTGGGTGATTCCCGAGGAGGTGACGGAAGCCTTGCCGATGGTCAGGGCATAGCTTGACTTGCTCTGTATCGAAAGGGAGTAGTTGACGATCTGATAGGCTTTGTCCTTGTAATCATCTAAGATGCTACCTTTCTTCAAGGCGTCATCGATTTCCTTCTTGGTAGGAATATATCCTTCGCTTCCTTGCCCTGTGAGAGATGCCGACTGCGGGTTTTGCCATCTGTAGAAGAGAAATCCTCCGCCTGCTCCGACAAGGATGGAGACGGAAAGAAGGATGATGAGGGATATGGTTTCCTTCTTCTTGGATTTCTTCGCCAGAGCATTTCCTGTCTTAGAATCTTTTTCTCTTGTTTCAGGAGTCTCTTTTCCGGATGATGGCTTTGGTGTTTTCTTCTCTTCTTTCTTGAACATGGTTTCAACCTTAAATTAATATATAAATAAAAAATACATAAGTAAAATATTATTTTCAAGAACATTCAAACCTGGGAACAATTCAAAGATGGAATTGTTTATGGCATGTATTGTTCCTGAAAAATACATTTTACCATCTTGGTAAAATTGTGTATACTTTCCATAAGCCTGAAAAAGGCATTTTACGATGAAAAAAATACGTTCCCTGTTATTTTCTCTATCCCTTTTGCTTCCCTATGCATTGCATATGACCTCTTTTGGCATGGATGCAAATACCAAAAACAATCAGGATGACATCGATTACAGTGTCCCCTCTCTTGATGACAACAAACCATCCTATGAGGTATCCAAACTTTCCGATGCCGTCAATACCTTGGTGAATTCCAAGCAGATCCTGATGGATGAGCTTTCCTTGAAACTATATCTGGACAGCGATGCTCCTGATAAGTCTCTTTCTTTTACCATGAAGAATCTCAACCTGGATCTTTCCATGCTGAATTCATCAACCCTTCGATTCCAAACCGACCTGGAAGTCTCCTACCAGGGACTCTTGGAAAAGATGTTCGTCGAATACCTCAGCGATGATTCTCTCTATGTATGTTATCGTTCCAGGTCTTTCAAGCTGTCTGTTCCAAAGACACTCAATGACGTGCTTAAGCTCTTGAATGATATCGGTTTCTCCATCGATTCCGAAGCTTCTGGTGGTGATGTTTCCTTAGTCAGCATCCTAGACTATCTCCAGACGATGAAGACAAAGGAAAAAGACTCTTCCTTGGATGGCGGGTTCGTCTATCAGGTCGGATTGGATGATTTTAAGAAGGCTGACTTCTCCATCATCAATCCGAATCTTCTTCTTATGACGGGCAAGGACAACATACCGACCTCCATTCAGACAGACGGAAACCTGGAGTTTGTCTCTGGAGAGAAGAGACTTGGCATCTCCTTCTCGGGGAACTTCGAGAACATCTATGCCGTATCCATGTATAAGGAAAGGGATTATTCTGACATTTCTGATATCACCAGGAACAATGAGTCTCTTCTGAACACCATTGCCGATATCTTCTCTGGAAAATACTCCGAAAATCAAAAAAGACAGTTTGATGTCAGCATCCAAGGCCGGATTCAGAACGAACTGTCCTCTTCCTTGACGGAAACTTCTTATTTCGATGGCAAGCTTGCTACGGATTTGGAAAATGTTTCTTCTGAAGAATACGGAAATTATTCTTTGAATCTTTCCCATAGAAAAAATGAAGATGTTTCATCGGATGTTTATAATGAAATCCAGGCAGACTATCTTTCCCATGACATCTATATTGCGATAAATGACCTTGTCAAGGCCAAAATCGAAGATGGCAAGCTGAAGGACATGTTTTCCTATATCTCAAAAATAAGTAAAATCGGTCTTTTCGAGTCCATCGATGAAAATCTGAACCTTGTCCTTTCCCTGGCCAAGGAAAGTGAGCTTGACAAGCTTGTTAAGGGAGACTATTCCGTTCTTTCTTCCTTCATCAAGGAAATCAGCCTGGACTGCAACACCTACACTCTGATCGTGGACGGAGGTATGCTTGGACTTGAAAAACAGGATATCTCCATGTCCTTGCATTTTGACGAGGATCAATGCTTTGACAGAATCGTCCTGTCCTCCTTGAAGATTGATAAGGTGACTTTGAAGGACCTCACCCTATCATTGAATCAGTATAGTGGCACCAACCGGATTCAGCCGGAAGACTATTCTTCCTTGGATGTCGTCAGCAATCTTTTCTCATCCTTGTCTGATATCATGGATAAGAAGAAGGTTGCTGCTTCCTATTCTCTTGTCTTCACGGACCAGGAAGACGTCACTTTCAATGCAGATGGAAAAATCTATGCTGACATGTCTTCCTCTTCTGCCCGTCTGGAAGAAGGCAAAAAGCTTGTTCCCTTGACGGATGGCACCTACTATCTGTCTTTTGACCTGCCCAAGGAGAAGAACGGTCAGGGTGATGGAAATCCCATTCTCGGTCAAGGTATCGAGATGTGTTATACTCCGGATGACAAGAACCTCTATTTTGGTTTCAACTATGACCAGGATTCCAAATTCGATGCCTTGAAGGATGGTCCTTATTATGTCTTCAAGAACTCCTTGCCTGAAAAAGACATCGAAGATATGCTCTTGCTATTGGATAAGAAGGTGGAGACGGATGACAAAAATGCTTCAAAGAGCATCCTTTCGATGTCAGGCATCCTTTCCCAGATCGAAAACAGCGAAGCCTTCAGGAAGCTGAAGGAAGATATCACGGATCATCTTTCTTTGAAGGGATTGGATTCCGTCTTGGATGTCAAGATGAGCGGTGACACCCTCAGCGTCGTTTTGGATCCCCATAGCTTTTTGACGGGAAGTTCCTATGAGAACAACACGTCTTCCTTGAATCTGAAGGTGAAGGCAGGAGATATCCTTTCCTTGTCATTTGATGGAACTGCCGATGACTGCGATATCGCCTTTGATGTCACGCTCGGCGATTTTTCGCTTGATACTTCCAAATTCAATACGGATGATTATCCGACCATCACCCAGGGTGAGGCCATCCTTTCTTCCTTCGCTTCCCTTCCGACGGATTTGAAGCAGTTTGACTTAAGCATTCAGGGAGAAATGAAGAAGACGGGAGAAGATGTACCTTCCATGAAGATAGAGTCTTCCGGTATCAGTGCTGACTTCAGTCAGGAAAAGAAGGCAAGCGGTCTTATCAACGTCTATCATAGAGATTTCAACAAGAAGGAACCTACTTTGATAACCTCTCCTCAGAAGCTCGAGTTCTATTATCAGCAGGGACGGGATGAAACGACAAACCTTTCCGGGTATGTCGTAAAGAATGATGATTTCCTTTTGGAATACAATGACAACATGCATATCAAGATGCAGAATTCCGACCTATATGACATCATGAGAAGCCTGAACTCCGTAAGCAGCGAAGACAATCTCCTCTACCGATATCTGAAGTTCATGAATTCCGTCGTCGAATCTTCCGGTTCCCCTCTGATGGATGTACTCAATGGAAAGGCTCTTTCGACTTCCGGCATCTTTGCCTATCCTTATTTCAAGGGACTTACCTTCCATGAAGGAAGAATCGTTCTTGACATCAATCCGAAAATCATCATGAGTGATGCTTTGGATGAAAGCGACTGTCAGATCGTCATCTATTATGATGTCAGCGCAAAGAAAATCACCAAGGCTGAAATCACTTCTACCTATGTCAATGAAAACGGAAGCACGGATATTCATGCTTCCCTAGGTCTGACTCCCGGAACTGATGCCTCCTATCAGAGAACCCTGATCGATGATACCTCCAAGACGGATAAAGATAACAACATCCTTTCCTATCAGGATTCCACCAAGAACTATTTTGTCGATGTCGATGGAGCAAAGCTTCTTTTGGATTGTGCTATCGATACGACGGAAAACAACTTCATGGAGATACAAGGAAATCTGAACCTTGATACGGATTTGTCGACCACGTTGACGGCTTCTGCCTATGCTGCCATCTATGTCCAGGATGAAACGGCTTATGCTTATCTGAGAATCAATGCGTTCAACAGAAAAGCCGATGCCGATGGCTATCAGTGTACGGAATACTTCATCAAAGAGAAGGAAGTCTATGTCAATCAGACAAGGACCTCCAGGAGCAAAATTCCGTTTACGAGCAATTATACAAATACGTATTCCTATACGGCATACAAGACGACCAGTGAAAATATAACGGAGAACATCGCCTACTATCTTCTTGAGTATTCTTTGAAATTTGATGAAGTCAAGACCGCCTGGGTCGTGGAAACGGGTAAGATTGCCTTGAATCAGATATATGATGCCATGAACAGCACAGAGGACAGCAGTGCCACCATCGGCATGGATTTCTCAAAGGCCATCAAGACCACGTCATCAGGCATCGATAAGACAAACCATGTCATCACCCTTGATTTTGATTTAGGTTCTTTTTTAAGTGTTCCTCTTCTTTCCTTCAAGAATTTGAAATTGACGATCGGTTATGAGGAAAAGAATGGCAAGAAACCTTTCTCCTATGTTTCAGTCGATGCCGAAATCAAGGTTCTCAGCATTCTTTACATAACATTGAAATCGGGTTCTGACAAGAACAGGTTCAGCCTGACCAAGCTTGAGAATATCACCATGGATCAGGCAAAGGATACCTATATGAAAAGGTACTTCGTCTACTGGAATGAGGCAAAGAAGTACTTTGATGGAAAGAATCCTTATGAGATTACAAAAATCAAGAAAGTCGGAGATATGACGACCACAGGTGACGTCAAGAGCGATCAAGTCTCAGGAAAGAACCTCAAGTTCCCTGAAAACAACATCTACTATTACGCGGTTTGATTTCTTTTTTTCTTATGGCTTCTTAAGAGGACAAAGCTCAGTCTTGAATCCGTTAAAACAGGAAGACTGCATCTTTTTCAAATGTATCGGTGCAGTCTCTTATGATTTTTATGGACATGCCCTCATTTGTCAGGCGGAAGCAGACATCCAACATCAGTTTTTGTATAGCCCCTATGTTACTTCTTTGTCGTAGATGTCAAAATCACCGCGGAAGCCAAAATCGGTATCGAAGGCATATTTCTTATCATCCTTCAGCTTTATCCAACCTGTCGGACGTTGTTCATGGGAAATGCTTCCTGAACGTTCAAGATAGATGGTATCTTCTACTGAAACTTTCCCTTGATAAGCTTGATGATGGAAAAGGTATGGTATCCTGTCAGCATGAAAAGACACGAAAAAGGAAGAGGAGTTTTTTGAATCTTGATGATTTATTTATACTGATGCAATGCTGATATTCTATATGCCACCATTCTTTTTATGTTTGGTTCACAAGCTTGATTTCCCAAACGATATAGAAATACAAAAAAAGATAAAGTTGCCAAACAATATGAAGTGACCTCTCATCTTGCCAATATCGTGGATTATGCTAGATAATAGGTTTGTAAAAAAATTCCGTCATGTAGCAACGCCACATGGCAAGAGGAGGTCACCATCTAAATTATAGGTTATATCGGTCTGGATGTCCATAAGGTGACAATAATTAAAAATCAAGACAATTGAAATCTGTCTTGACAAGACAGCCTTTTGTCTTTCTTTGAATGTGGAATAAGTCGGATTCGTGAAAGAATGGCAGGGTATCATCCATTTATGTTAAAAGGCACTTACCCGAGGATCGAATAAGTGCCTTTTATGAACTTGGTGCAGTGGAAGATTATGCGATGTACTTCATATCCTGCTTCAAGGATTCCTTGAAGTCGGAAACGGTGTCTATGCTGACTTTTGAAGCATCGTATAGGATGCTTCCACTGAGAAGAAAGATGCCTGAATAGTAGACTTTGATTTCTTCATGCTCACTGGTGAAATCCAACAGGCTGCTGTCATAGCCGTTGATTTCCGTCATCGGTGAAGCATAGGAGAATTTCAAAGATATGGCTTTCTTCTGTATGATGGGCATGCCATTGCTCTAGGGTGAAAGTCCCAATAGGCGTAGCT
>JAJVUU010000001.1 GCA_021621525.1 Caryophanales bacterium | reverse complement strand
GTTGTCTAAATCAAGGAAGAGAACAGGTCGATGATGTCTTTGAAATGTGGTTGGCCGAAGGGATAGAGTCCTTTGATGGCAAGATAGGTATGATCCTTGAAGGTGATTTCCAGATAAAACTTCAGATTGAAGTCGGATTTGTCATCCTCGTATTTCATTCCACGATATTCTTCTTCGGTGTCATCGATGATTTCAGCAAGCCTGGCAAAGAAACAATCCTGCTCCTTTTTATCAGGAACATGTGCACAGTGGAAGGAGAACGTATTCTTTTCCCTGGTGATTTTTACCTCATCGATCTCTTCGACGGAAGACGGGCTTCTTTTCCAGAAGTAGACAGAGAGAATCTTGCTTTGATTGATATCCATGTTGTCACTGAAGTTCAAAGAATGGTTCGAAAAGCTGATCCAGGACCTTCAGATAGGGTGGGAAGGAATTGGTTCCGGAGAAGGAAAGCTCAGGCTTTGTCTTGAACTTCATGCGGATTTCATAGGACTCATCTTTTCCCAAGAGCAGTCCTACACCGATTCTGTTCCAATCGAGGATGAAGATCTTCTTGAAGAATAGTTCCTTCAGGTTTGGATAGTTGGCCGTGATATCCTGTGGTTGGATAGGTTGCATTATTTTGTCAGGATAGATGATGGATGGTGAAAGAAGAATCTTTCCGTTTCCGTCATCCTTGATCACCAGCTTTTTCTTGCTGCCATCCTTGAAGGTTCTTTCATAGGAGAAGGCTGTAAGCTCATCCTCCCATTCCTTGAGTTTCTTTCCATCGTCGACACCGAAATCCTTCTTGCAGTCCTGGCATTCATAGCCATGGGTATGATCTTTGATGTCGGAAAAGGGAATTGTGTTGTCCTTTCCGCATCTCGGACAGATGATATTCATAGTTGTTCCTCCTTTTTCAGACGGGTGATGTCAAGAAGAGCGTCATATTCTTCTTCAGAAAGAATCTTTGTCTTTCCTTCTTCGAGGTCTCCTAATTCCAGAGGCCCGAATTTCACCCTCTTCAATTCTACGACATCATAATTGAAGTGACCGAAAATTCGCTTCACTTCATGGTATTTCCCTTCGGAAACAGTGAGATAGCCGTGGTATTCATCGATGATTTCAAGTTGGGATGGACTTGCGGTTTCACCCCTGCCGATGTCGATTTCCTGATTGCAGAGTTCCACCAGTGTCGGTCTCAGGATATGGTTGACCGTAGCAAGATAGGTCTTTTTGACTTGTGTCTTTGGATGGGCTAGCCTTGCGTTGAGCACCCCGTTGTCCGTCAGGATCAGAAGACCGGTGGTATCCTGGTCGAGTCTTCCTACCATACGCATCCTTTCCCTGTATTCTTCAGGAATCAGATTCATGCAGGAAGGGTAATTTTCATCCTTCATCGAGCACATGTATCCGGATGGTTTGTTCAGAATCATGGCGACATAAGGGGTGTTGGCAATCATCTTTCCGTTGACCATGATGACATCGCTACCCTTGATCTGCATCGTATAGTCCTTGACGATTTCACCATTGACGGTGATGGAATTGTTTTTCAGCACCTTCTTGCTGGAACGTCTTGAGCCGAAACCATGGACGGAAAGGAATTTGTCTAACCTCATCTTCTCACCTCATCCTTGTCCTTCAAAAAGCGATATCCGTGCATCGTCAATGCTACAGGCATAAGCAAGGAGACGAAAAGAACGCTTCCGGTCGTAAACCATGAAGCCATGGTGGTGGATACGTCACTGATGAAAGGCTCCTTGATGTGGTTCATGGATAGATAGAGGATGGCTGAAAGATATAGAGCCATACGGAATGATCTTTTTTCATCATTCAGTAGTACTTTTCTTTTCAGGAAGAAGGAGAATGTCAGACCGAGCAATGCACCTATCAATGCGAAGAGGACATATATCAAGCCTTCCTTTGCATATAGGAATGTCTTGAGCATGTTGCATAAAGGAAGATAGCTTCCGATGAGGATGAAGAGCGTCGTAAGGGAGACTCCGCCATAGGAAGAGAGGAAGGAGCCAATAAAGAAGGCAAGAAGGAAGAACAGATATCCCTTGAATCCATCAGGAAGGACTTCTTTCTGTTCGTAGAAGAAATGAAAAAGAAGATAGCAGGCGATGAAGGATAAGGCGAATACAAGAATGGATATGCCAAGGTGTTTTTTCTCCTTCTTGTCAGTGAAGAAACGATAGGCTTCATATATCAGGAAACCAAAGCATAGAAGGACACTGCTTCCATAATAGGCAAGAGGATACTGGCTCTTCAGCTGCCAGACCGGGATGAAGAAGAAAAGGGCAAAGCCGATGATGGCTCCTAGGATGTAGACCCACTTATGAAGAAGCATGGACAAGAAATCCATAAAGGCATTGTTTCCCTTCATGCCGGAGGTAAGGATGTTCTTCTTTTGTATCTCCTTCTCCTTTTCAGGGTTGATCAGCCCCATGGTTTCCTTCAAATCATCACATTGAAAGAAAGGGAGCCCGTTTGCAAATCCGATGAACAGTCCTTCAATCAAGGAGACGAGATAGTTTGAGAAGGTGATTTTGTCGTTGTTCTGTCTGTTTTTCATATGCCTTATTATATCGTGTTTGCATTGCTTTTGAAATGGTGAAACGAATTCGGAAGATTGTGGTACAATGAAGACTCCTGGAGGATGTTTCATGAAATTTCAGCTGAAAAAAGAACGGATTCCATATTATGTGGATTTTGGAATCTCCTTGATTCTTGTGCTTTGCTATTTTATGCCTTTCCTATATACCCTGAATCAGCATAACGTATCATTCGTAAACGGCTTTTCTCTTTTTGTCTTTATGGAGGATACGATACCCTATCTTCACAACGGATCCGTCTTTGTCTTGGCCTGTCTCATATTTAGCGGAATCATTGCCTTGGCAAATCTGTTTTCCTTTTTCGTCAAGGAAGAATATCTGAAGACAATCAAGGCTGTCTCGCTTTCTTTGGACTTGTTCCGTATGGGTCTTCTGATTGCCTCAATGGTCTTGTTTTCCAAGTGTGGCAGGATGAACATCTATCTTGAATTCGGTTTCTATGTCCAGACGATCATCGCATCCCTGGATACGATGTATCAGATTGGCTTGTTGATCATAAGGAAGCTTCATGCTTCCAAGACCAAGGCCTCATAGGGCCGAAGCTTTCCTTCTCTCGTCTTATAGTTGGATAAAAGCAGTCTTTGATTGTGATAGCAGGAGGGCATCCTTCTTGGATGGTTGCTTAGGTTGAGGATGACAAGGATGGTGTTTTCCTCATCCGCCCTGGTATAACATAGAACATCTTTGAGTGATGCGTCATCGACAGAAAAGTCGATTGAACCATGACTGAGGACTTTGTTGTCTTCCCTTAATTGGTTGATTTCCTTGAAGAACCTTAAGATACCATCTTCTTTTTCAAGCTGTGTCTTGGCATTGTATGTATCGCTATACGGATTGAATCTCTGCCATGGTTTTGTGTTGGAAGATGTAAACCCGTGTGTCGGAGTATCGTCATAGGCCATCGGAGCACGTTCGTCATCTCTTCCGAATTTATGGGCAACCTTTTCTGCCAAGAACCTTGGGGCATGGTATCCCTTTGCCATCTGATAGATGTTGTTTGTGACGATGTCCTTGCATTCATCGATGGCAAGGGGCTTTGGATAGTTGTGGGCACCATATTCCTGACCCATATAGATAAAGGGCGTACCTCTTAAGGTATATTGAAGGACAAGCAGCATCTTGGCACCGAAGTCACCATATTTTCCATCGACATATCTTTGGAAGACTCTTCTCTGGTCATGGTTTTCAAGGTAGTTGCCATGCCAGTCGACTCCTTCTATCCAGGAGATGAGTGTCTTCTTGAAGAGCTTCATATCGATGCGATTGGAAAAGAGTCCCTTATAACAGTTGGCAATGTCGAATTCAAAGAAGGTATCCAACTCCTTGTCCAGGAATTTTCTTCCGTCTTCGATGGTGATGTTTCCACCGCATTCTCCGATGAGGACACCACCATATCCAGAGATGACATCTTTTTGAATCGTCTTGAGAATTTTATGATTTCCTTCTGTTGCCAGATAGTGTTCTATGCCGATAGGCTGGGATGTATGATTCTTGGCCGAGCCATCCTCCATGGATTCCTTGTAGATTTCCGAAATGACGCCACAGCGGAATCCATAGATTCCTTTGTCCATCCAAAAACGAATGATGTCTTCAACTTCTTTTAAGACGCTTGGATTATGCCAGTTCAGATCAGGCTGCTGTTTGGTGAAGATATGGAGATAGTACATGCCTTCTTCTCCTGGAACCTTCTCCCAGGCAGGACCCATGAAGTTGCTTGTCCAATTGTTTGGATAGGTATATTTTCCGTTTTTGTCTATCTTGCCTTTCCTGAAGTAATAATAATCACGATAGGGGGAATCTTTGTCCTTCAGGGCTTCTTGGAACCATTCATGCTGGTCGGAAGTGTGGTTGACGACCAGGTCCATGATGACTTTCATCCCTCTCTTTTTGGTTTCTTCCATGAGGACATCGAAATCTTCCATGGTGCCGAAAAGGGGATTGATTTTTCTGTAGTCGGAGATATCATATCCAAAATCGACCATCGGTGAAGCGTAGATCGGTGAAAGCCAGATGGTTTTTATGCCGATTCCATAAAGATAATCAAGCTTTGAGATGATTCCTCTTAAGTCACCTATGCCATCTCCGTTTGAATCGCAGAAAGAGACGGGATAAATCTGATAGACGGCATGTTCCTTCAGAAAATTCTTGTCGTGCATGGTTGAAATGCTCCTTAGGTCATATTCTATCATAAGGTTGTTTTCGAATTTAAAAAACAAAAATCGAGATGCAGATGCATCTCGATCTGGATTTGATATAGACTGGCTTACTTGGACCAGGAAGCCTTGATGGTATTGGTGCCATCGGAGAGAGCGGTAATCAAACCGGACTCGTTCCAGGTCTTGTATTCTTTGGTGTTGTCGGTCTTTTCGACTTTGAAGCCATCGCCTGCAAAATAGGTAAGAGAAGTATCTTCTGTGATGGCATATGTGCTAGCGGTGATGCCGACGAGAATGCCTGCGGCAGCAGAAAGGAGCAACTTGTCAGCGGCAGCCTCGCTCAGACTGACTTTGCCATCCTTGTAGGTGAACTTGATGTCGTTGAAATCGAGAGTGGCACCTTTGCTGGTATACTTGCCAGAGAACTCGACACTGGTGTAATCAACCTTGTTGTCGCTGATCTTCTTGACGGCTTCCTGGAATTCAGCAAATGTGACTTTGCTCGTGCAGGAAGTGAGAGCAATGGCAGAAACGCCGAAAGCCAAAACGGAACGGATAGACTTTTTCATATAAAATAATTCCCCCTTCATGGAATTGCAAAAGGAACGTTACGTCACTTTCGCTAGGTGTATTTTAAGAATATTTTCTACTTAGTTCAATGCTTTTTGCTGATATTGACCTTTTTTGTTGTTTCAGCCCAACTGTTTTCGGATGCTTCGGGTATACAGATTGGTTTGTTCTTTTCGTTTTCGGCAAGCATGAAATCACAATGAAACATAGCCAAATAAGCATAGAATTCTATATTTCTCTTATCTTCTATATATATTTGTCATTCTCTCTTTATGTTTTTTTCGGAAAATGGTATATTTTAATGCGAGTGATTTTATTCTTAGCTTTTTTTATTGCCTGAGAATAGGTATCTCTGTGTGCTTTTTACCTCATAAAGGAGAACAATATGAGTTTTCTTGACAAATTATTCCGAATTGACGAGCGTTCCTTCAAGAAGATTGAAAAGAAGGCAAAAAGGGTCTTCCAGTATGAAGATGCCTACTCTAAATTCACTGACGATCAACTTAAGAGCATGACTCCTTACCTGAAGAAGAAATTGGCAGCCGGTCAGACTGTCGATGATATTCTTCCGGAAGCTTTTGCTACGGCCAGAGAAGCCGGAAGGCGTGTCCTGGGACAGTTCCCGTATCCTGTTCAGGTCTTCGGTTCCACCGTTCTCAATGAAGGCGATGTCGCTGAAATGAGAACCGGCGAAGGTAAGACTCTTACCGCTACCATGGCTGTCTATCTGAATGCCTTGGAAGGAAAGGGAACCCACGTCGTCACCGTCAACGAATATCTTGCCAGCCGTGATGCTGATTGGATGGGCAACATCTATCGTTTCTTAGGCCTTTCCGTCGGTGTCAACCTCAGAGAAAAATCCACCAAGGAAAAGCAGGATGCCTATAAGTGCGACATCACCTATTCCACCAACTCCGAACTTGGCTTCGATTATCTGAGAGACAACATGGCAAAATCTGTCCAGAACAGAGTTCTCCGCGGACTTCATTTCTGCGTCATCGATGAAGCTGACTCCATTCTTATCGATGAATCCAGAACGCCGCTTATCATCTCAGGCGGAAGCGGCATCACCGCTTCTTCCTATGTCACGGCTGACCGTGTCTGCAAGATGATGAGAAAAGACAGGGACTATACCATTGATGTCGAAAAGAAGGTTGCTTCTCTTACCGACAAGGGCGTTGCCCTGGTCGAAAAGATGTTCTCCATCGACAACCTTTATGATGCCCAGTGGGCTGATCTTACCCATCGTATCACCCAGGCTCTCAAGGCCAACTATATCATGAAGCGTGATACGGAATACATGGTTGCCGACAACGAAATCCTTCTCATCGACTCCTTCACCGGACGTGTCATGAAGGGAAGAGAATATTCCGATGGCCTCCAGCAGGCTCTTCAGGCCAAGGAACATGTCGAAATCAAGCCGGAAACCGTCACCCTTGCCACCATCACCTATCAGAACTTCTTCCGTCTCTATGACAAGATTTCCGGTATGACCGGTACGGCCAAGACCGAGGAAGAAGAATTCCGTAAGGTTTATAACATGCGTGTCATCACCATCCCGACCAACAGGCCGATTCAAAGAGTTGATGACAGGGATCTCATCTTCGGAACCGAGAAGGCAAAATACAATGCCCTTGTCGCCGAAGTACAGAAGAGACATAATCTCGGACAGCCTATCCTTATCGGTACGCCTTCTGTCGAAAAATCTGAAATCGTCGACAATCTCCTCAACAAGCTTTCCATTCCGCATGAAGTCCTCAATGCCAAGAACCATGCCAGGGAGGCTGCCATCATCGCCCAGGCAGGTCAGAAGGGTGCGGTCACCATCGCAACCAATATGGCTGGCCGTGGTACCGATATCAAACTCGGCGAAGGAGTCAAGGAACTTGGTGGTCTTGCTGTCCTTGCTACGGAAAGAAACGAATCCAGACGTATCGATAACCAGCTCAAGGGCCGTTCCGGTCGTCAGGGTGACCCTGGATATTCCAGATTCTATGTTTCCCTTCAGGATGAACTCTTCATCCGTTTTGCTCCGCAGTCGACAAAGAACCTCTATGAAAAGCTTGGTGATGAAGCCTTCGAATCCAGAATGATGTCCAATGCCATCACCTCTGCCCAGAAGAGAGTCGAAGGACAGAACTTCGATACCCGTAAGCAGTTGCTTAACTATGATGACGTCCTTTCCCGTCAAAGAAAACAGATGTACGAAAGAAGAGACCATATTCTCTATTCCAAGTCCGTTACGGATACCATTCCATCCTATTTCGATATGGCAGCCAAGGCCATTGCCAACAAGGCTACCTATGTCAAGGATCAGGAGACTGTCGTAAATGGTCAGAAGCTTCAGGAAATCATGGTCAAGGAGCTTTCCATCGATCCGAAGGTATGCCCTGCCGACAAGTTTGACGGTGTCTCCCTTGCCGATGCCGTTGAATTCCTTTCTGCCAGACTTCAGCGTGCCTATAAGGAACATTCCAAGGATTGGTCCGAGGAGATGAGGAACTTCGCTGAAAAGACCGTCACTCTCGATTGCATCGATAGAAGATGGACGAAACATATCGATCAGATGGCTAAATTAAGAGATGCCATCTGGCTTAGATCCTATGCCCAGACCGACCCGCTTCAGGCTTATACCAATGAAGGCTTTGCCATGTTCGATCAGATGAACAACAACATCTCCTCTGATGTCGTCCGTACTCTTCTCCATGTCGCTTTCAGACAGGAAGCCAAACAGGCTGATCAGAACATCCAGCGTGCTCCGATCAACCGGACGACTCCAGCTGCCGCCAACGACAAAGTCAAATTCAACCCGGAGACGGTCAGCAACATCACTCCGGATGATGACGGAATCGACAGAAGCAATCCGACGGCTAAAATCAACTGATGATATTCTGAAGAAGACGTATTTTGATAAAATTCATATTATAAGGAGTGCCGAACAATGAAAGAATTATTCGAATTGAACAATCTATATTCATCGCTCAATGACCAGATTCTTGATTTGCAAGGCTGTCTTTGACATCCCTGCACTGATAGAACGAGCAAAGGAGCTTTCCGCCAAGACGGAGACTCCTGATTTCTGGAAGAACCCCGCTGCGGCAAAGGAAATCAACAAAGAGATTTCCGATGTCAATGACAAAATCAATACGATTGGAGACTTCACCAAGAGGCTTTCATCAATTTCTGAATCCTTGGAATTCCTGAAAATGGAGATGGATAAGGATATCTTTGATGATGCCGACAAGGAGCTTTCAAAGCTTGACAAAGACTTTGATGTCTTCCAAAAGAAGATCTTCTATTCCGGCAAGTATGATGCCAATAATGCCATTCTGGAATTCCATCCGGGTGCCGGTGGAACCGAGGCCCATGACTGGGCAAGCATGCTTTTCAGAATGTATCAAAGGTATTGCGAAATCGCCGGATTCAAGTATCGCATCGTCGATGTCCTCGAAGGTGAGGAAGCTGGTATTTCCAGTGCCACTATGGTAGTCGAAGGGAAAAATGCTTTTGGCAATTTACGTAGTGAAAACGGAGTCCATCGTCTTGTCAGAATTTCTCCGTTTGATTCTGGTGGAAGCAGACATACCTCTTTTGCTTCCGTCAATGTCCTTCCTGAGATGGATCAAAACGTGGATATCCAGATTGACCCCAAGGATTTAAGAATCGATACGTATCATTCTTCCGGAGCCGGCGGACAGAACGTCAACAAGACAGAATCTGCCGTCCGTATCACGCATCTTCCTACCGGCATCGTCGTCTCATGCCAGATTGAAAGAGATCAGCTTGCCAACAAGGAATTCTGCATGGAGATGCTCAAGTCCAAGCTCTTCCAGCTTGAAGAAAAGAAGAGGCAGGAAGAGAAGGATAAAATCGGTGGTGTCAAGAAGGATATTTCCTTCTCCAGCCAGATTCGTTCTTATGTCTTCTGCCCGTATACTTTGGTCAAGGACCATCGCAGCGAATATTCCGAAGTCAATGTCCAGTCTGTCATGGACGGCAACATCCAAGGCTTCATCGATCATTATCTGAAATGGGATTTCAGAAGACTCCATCCTGTCAAAAAGGACTGAGACAATGAACTTTTTCAAGAACTGGATTGCAAAGGAAAAGAGAATCATCATCAGGGAATTCACCAGTGAGCCACCCAAGAAGATCATCAGGAACATCCTGATGGTTCTTTTGGGGGCTTTTGTCTATTCCGCCGGTGATTCCTTCTTCCTGATTCCGATGAATGTCATCTTTGGCGGGGTTACTTCGCTTTCACTGATCTTTCATTCCCTTCCGGGATTTGACTTCATGTCTGTCCAGACCTATGTCCTTATCATCTCATGGATGTTCTTCGCTCTCGGTCTTGTCTTGATCGGATTGAAATATTCCTTGAAGCAGATTGTCTTTACCATTGCCTATCCTCTCTTCGACTTCTTCTTCCAGTGGCTGATCGGAGCCTGTGTCGTCGATGGCATCGCCATCTTTGATATCTCCCAGGTTGCCAAGAATATCGAATTCTCCAATGGTGTCATTCATGCCGGTTCTTCCGGCATGCAGGCTTTGGCGTATCTTGTCGGAGCCATCTTTGGCAGCGCCATCTGCGGAGCAGGCGTCGGATTGACCTTCATCGGAGGAGGAAGCAGCGGTGGAACGGATGTCATCAACATCCTCAACAACAAATATTTCGGTATCCGTATCGGAACCTCAAGCTTCCTTATGGATGTCATCATCATCTCCGGTGGTTTCTTTGTCAACGGCATGAATTTCCTTCCGACTCTTGTCGGTTTCATGGGTGCATTCATCTGTTCCTATATGATAGACAAGGTCTTCCTAGGGAACAACCGGTACTATCTTGCCCAGATCATCTCCACCAAATGGAAGGAGATCAACGATTTCATCAACAAGGACCTAGGCAGGGGAACGACGCTTCTCTATGGAACGGGTGGGTATACCCAAAAAGATACCACGGTCGTCGAAGCCTGCTTTGACAAGCAGGACTATCTTCTCATCAAGGAATCCATCTATCAGATTGATCCGAATGCCTTCGTTACCGTCATATCGACCACGGAGATCCTTGGATATGGTTTCTCAAGAGACAAGCCCAGAGAAGATGGCTCATCCATTTCACCGGATGATGCAAGGAAGCTTGCTGCCAGGGCTGCCAGGAAGAGAAGGCGTACGTTCTATTACGACGAGTGGTAAATCAAAAGGAGCAATATCGTATGAAGACCATTGTCTTTGCATCCGGAAATGCCGATAAAGTCAGGGAAGTCAGGGAAATGCTTGAACCTCTCGGATATGAGGTGCTTTCTTTGAAGGACCTTCATCTTGAAGTCAGCCATCCTGAAGATGCCGAGACCTTCGAAGGAAATTCCAGAATCAAGGCGGAAGATATCGCTGGAAAGTGTTCCTATCCGGTATTGAGTGATGACTCCGGACTTTCCATCGATGCCTTGAATGGCTTTCCGGGCGTCCATTCTGCCCGCTTCATGGAAGGACATCCTTACGAGGAAAAGAATGATGCCATTCTGAAGATGATGGAAGGAAAGGAAAACCGCAAGGCTTCCTATTTTACCGTCATGACCTATATCGATAGGAAAAATGGTATCGAAAAGTGTTTTTCCGGTGAAAATGCCGGAGAGATTTCCCTTACCCGCGACCTTCATCCGCTCCATGGCTTTGGATATGATCCCATCTTCTATTCCTATGATCTTCATAAGCGTTTTTCGGAAGCGACTCCCGAGGAGAAGGATGCCGTATCCCATCGTGGCAAGGCTCTCTTCAAAGTGGTCGATTTTCTGAAAGGGATGTAGCTCATGAGACAAAGGAATCCAATAGTTTTCAAAATTCTCTTTGCCATAGGCTTTGTTCTTTATTTTTCTGCCTTTGTCGTCTTTTTCATTCAGACGGCACGAAATGGAGGAGATATGAATCATCTTGCCGACAATTTCCATATGATTGCAATATTTGTCTTTGCCTTCATTGTCCTAAGTATGGTGGTATGGATACTGATTGCAACCAAAATCATAAAACGTAAAAAAAACAACCCCGACAGCATGAATCAGCATGGATTTACGGGAAGTGAGACGTCAGACTCCGTAATCTGTCCGAATTGCAACACCGCCAATCCTTCCACAAGTCAGTTCTGTTCCCGTTGCGGAGCTGTGCTGCATGCCGGAGGACGAGGGCTGCCTCTTTATGAATCTACCGATAAGAGCGGAATTCCATTTTCCATCCGCTTGAAGAGCTTCTGGTATCTGATGAAATGGTATCTTATCATTCTTCCTTTCTTTCTTTTTTATGTCATCGGTGCCGTTGTCTATATTTCGCTGCGGCTGAAACCGGATTCGGCCATTGCCGGCTACATTGTTCTTGGCGTATGTCTTTTTGCCCTTGTATTGATGATTGTGATGCCTGTGGTGTTTTCTTCCTTCGGAAACGGTCGTTATCTGAAGGAACGTTTCTTCCAGGATGGCATCGAAGTCGTCGTATATAATAAGAAGAATGATGCGGAAGTGGCAAGGGTTTTCTATTCCTATTCTTCGTTTTTGAAGGGAAAGATGAAAGGCGACTGGTATTATCTGATGTTCTCCCGGGGCCATAGGAGGTCATCCTATGTGGCTTTCAAAAAGACACCGTCCTATCAGGTGAATATGACTTTGGATAATCTGATCAAGAAAGGGAAAATGCAGTCATGAAAAGAAAAAACAATCCATTCGGTGTCGCCTTCATTGTCTGTGTCGTGGTTTTCTGCATATGTGCGGCAATCTTGGTGGGATTTGCGGTGAACCATAAAGGCGAAGTGATGGAGACGCCGGAGTCCGTCATCTTCATGTTGTGTTTCATGATGATGTTTGTCTCCGTCATATTGATGATCATCTTTCTCATCATGGGTATCTATAGGGCAAGACATCCTGTCTTCGAGAAGCGGGAAGGAGTCCATGACAAGATGAGTGAACACACCGTTGTATGTCCTTCCTGCCATGAGGCAAATCCGTCCACGGCCAACTTCTGCGAGCATTGCGGAGCAAGCCTGAAGTACGCTCAGAGGGATGATTTGATTTACATGGATAAGGGCAAAGGATACGATGTTCCTTTCAAAATCATGTTCGTAGCCCAGCTGTTCACCCTGAAGCCACAGGCCGTGGTCTATGTCCTTCTTTTCATTCTTTCATGCCTGCTGCTAGGCATTGGCATCTTCCTGAAATCCGTTGTCGCCATCGTCATAGCCTGTCTTTTCTTCTTTGTCTTCCTCGTGTCGTTGCCTTTGATGATCGTGATTCAGTATAAATCCCTGAAGAAGCATGTTCTTTCGAATACCACCGGATTCTATCCCGACGGATTTGATGTGACCACTGAAATCAAGAATAAGAATGGGATTACGACAAAGAAACTGTTCTGTTCCTTCTCTTCATGCAAGGACGCCACAAAATACAAGGATTATTATTTCTTCATCTTCAACACTAGGAACATACCGGTGATCCTGATGGTGCATAAGAATAATGATATGAAAGCAAATGATTTTCTGGAAGAATCCGTCAAAAACTGTTCCAAGAAAAGGAAGTGACATATGAAATTGATTTTAGGCATCGGAAATTATGGTGATATCTATGAGGATACCAGGCATAATTCCGGATTTCAGGCTCTTGACCTTCTGGCCGAGGATTTTGACATCGATATCAAAAAGAGAGATTTCAAATCTCTCTATGGAAAGGGAAAGATATTTGATGAGGATGTCATCCTTGTCAAACCTCAGACCTATGTCAATCTCAGCGGGGAAGCCTTGGTTGCCGTAAAGAGTTTTTTCAAGATCGATATCAGCGACATTCTCGTTCTTGTCGATGACATGGATACGGAACCTGGATTTGTCAGGCTCAAGAAGAAAGGCTCTTCTGCTGGTCATAACGGGCTTAAGAACATCATTTCCCTTTTGGGGACGGATGTCTTTGATCGTATCCGTATCGGTATCGGAAGACCGGCCATGAGCAACAATCCGAATCGCATTCCTGATTATGTCCTCTCCTGTCCGAAGGAGAAGGAGGTCTATGATGCCTGGAAGGATGGTATCAGCAAGGCCTGTGCAGCAACGGAATTTGCTTTGAAGTACGGCTTTGACAAGGCCATGACCAAGTTCAATGCCGAAGATCATATGAAGAAGTGATATGGCATTGCTGGATAAAATCACCTTGTTTGATTATCTAAGGAAGGACAAGGAAAAAGAACATCTGGACAGCCATGAGCATGTATCTGTCTCTTCTGTCGAGGCTCTTGCCCTTTTGACTGCTTTGTCATTTCAAGAACATCCAAGAAAAATGTTCTTCCTTTTTCCGACCATCTATGAGGCAGAACACTTCTCTCAGTTCCTGTTAGACTATGTCAAGGAAGAGGATGCCTATTTCTTCCCTTATGATGAAATCTTCCGCACCAGCGCCATCGGTGCTTCCCCTGAGATGGCTGAGGAGAGACTTCTATCCATCGCTTCCGTCTTTTCCGACAAGCCTTCCATCCTGGTCGGACATGTGTCATCCAAGCAGATTTCCCTTCTTTCCAAAGAAGACTATCAGAAGAATCTTTTTTCGGTACATGTCGGTGACATGGTATCTGTCAGCAAACTGACGGAGAAGCTTGTCAGGTTTGGCTATCAGAATGTCGACAGTGTCACCTCATGCAACCAGTTTGCCCATCGGGGCGGAATCCTTGATATCTATGATGCAAGTTATTCCAATCCGGTCCGTATCGAATTCTTCGGAGATGAAATCGATGACATCCGTTTCTTCAAGGTCAGCGATGAGCTTTCCTTTGAACATGTCAAGTCTTTCATGCTTCATCCTGGAAGCCTGAGACTTCTTTCTGACGAAGAGATTGAATATGGAAACAGGAATATCGAAGAAATCATCAAGACGGAGTCTGACAAGGTCAAGGACAGGTTGGCTTATGACGATCTTCTTTCAAGGCTTTCCAATCTTCTTCAAGAAGCCAGGAATGGATACTTAGGTGAAGTCGATGCCCGTTTCTATCCTCTCTTCAAAAAGGAAGAGTCTTCATTGGAGGATTATCTCACTGATTATGAGAAATATGTCTTTGATGCCCCATCCTGTATCGATGAAGACAAAGAAATCCATAAAAAGGAAACCGGTTATTTCAGTAAGGCTGTCTTAGACGGGACATCCATCCTAGGAGAGTCTGTCTATGTCAAAGAAAGGATGGACTTATCTTCCTATCAAAGAGCAGACTTGAATGAAGACGGATTTGCCATACGTGAGAACAGCTTCAAGGCCCTTTCCTATGCAGAATCGGATTTCATGATTCGTGAATACCTGAAGGAAGGAGACAAGATACGTATCGTCCTTCCCCAACCGAATCTATCCAACTATGACAGCTATCTGACGGAAAAGGGTATTCAGCATACCCTTTATCCTGATCACTCCCAGGTCATGCTGGCAGAAGGAAGAATCACGCATGGCTATGAAGTCGTCAGGGAGAAGCATGTCTATCTCAGTGCCAAGGAAATCTTCGGTGTCAGCGACCAGAAGTCTCGCTTCCTTTCAAGATACAAGCAGGCCAAGATCATCCGTAAATATGAAGATCTGAAAATCGGTGACTATGTCGTCCATGAAATCCATGGAGTCGGAAAATATCTCGGTGTCGTCACCATGGATGGCTTGGAATACCTGAAGGTCGAATATGCAAATGATGCCATGTTCTATCTTCCGTTGTCCCAATACCGCCTCATCCGGAAATACTCTTCCAGGGAAGGCTATGCTCCCAGCCTTGACAGGCTTGGCGGATCGACCTGGTCTAGAAAGAAATCGAAGATCCGCTCCCGTATTTCCTATCTTGCCGACCAGCTTCTTGCCCTGTATTCTGAAAGGCAGAACCGACCTGGCTTTGCCTTTGCCAGGGAGGAAGAACTGGAGAAATCATTCATGGAATCCTTCTCTTATCCCTATACGGAAAGCCAGAAGGCTGCCATCCAGGATGTCTTTGATGATATGGAGGCGCCCCGTCCGATGGACCGTCTCATCGCCGGGGATGTCGGATTTGGAAAGACTGAAATTGCCTTCAATGCTGCCTTCAAGGCGATTCTGAATCATAAGCAGGCTGTTCTCTTATGCCCTACGACCATCTTGTCGAATCAGCACTATAAGGTTGCCTTGAAGAGATTTGACGGCTTTGGCGTGCATATCGAAGTATATAACCGTTTCGTCAGCAAGAAGAAGCAGGCTGAGATCATCCAAGGCCTTCAGGACGGGAAGGTGGATTTTGTCATCGGTACGCATGGGCTTCTGGCTGATGGCGTGAAGTTCAAGGACCTCGGGCTTCTCATCATCGACGAGGAACAGAAGTTTGGTGTCGCCCATAAGGAAAAAATCAAGGAGAAGGCAAAGAATGTCGATTGTCTGACTTTGACGGCTACACCGATTCCAAGGACCATGCAGATGTCCCTGCTTGGCGTAAGAAGCATGTCTCTTCTTTGTGAACCTCCTCTTAACAGGATGCCGGTCAAGACTTATGTCGCAAGGCAGGACAACGAACTTATCTATGAGGTCATCGACAAGGAACTTCAGCGGAAAGGCCAGGTCTACTATCTTCATAACAACATCTCGTCTATCCAGGCTCTCTCTGACAGGTTGCAGAAGAAATTCCCAGACCATAAGGTTGCCGTCGTCCATGCCAGGATGAATCAGGATGAGATCGAAGAGGTCATGAACGACTTCTATCAGTGCAGGATCGATATCCTGGTATGCACATCCATCATCGAATCCGGCCTTGACATTCCCAATGTCAACACCATCATCGTCGAGGATGCCGATCATTTCGGCCTTGCCCAGCTCTATCAGATCAAAGGCAGGGTCGGAAGGAGCGACAGGCTTGCCTATGCCTACTTCTTCTTCAAGGATGCAAGCAAGATGACGGATGAAGGAAAGAAGAGACTGAAGGCTCTCAAGGACTTTACCCAGCTTGGTTCCGGTTATAAGATCGCCATGCAGGATCTCAATATCCGTGGCGCAGGGGATATTCTAGGAAGCGAGCAGGCCGGCTTTGTCGATACGCTTGGCTATGATGCCTATATGGACCTCCTTGCCACCGTCGTCAAGGAAAAGAAGCTTGCCTCCAGTGCAAGTGAAGAAGCCAGCCATCCTCAGTTTGAGCTTTCCTTCTCTTTGGATGCCCATATTCCGAGCGACTATGGTTCCGAGGCTCAGCGCATCACGATGTACAAGGAACTCTCCGATTGTGGCAATGATAAGGAACTTGCGCAGTTCTCCAAGAAGATCAGGGATGTCTATGGTCCCTATCCGGATGAGGTCGGAAACCTCCTTGTCAAAAAGAAGATAGAGAATTATCTCAACTCCTCTCTCTACGCCAACTTTGTCGAAGCTTTGGGAAGCTATCAAGTCACCATGAGCAGACAGTTCTGTGCGAAGGCTTCCATCTATCGTCAGCTTGATGACAGGTTAAAACCGCTTGCCGTGAAGCTCAGGCTACGCGTCAACGGAGAACATCTCTTTGAGTTCATCTTGACGAAGACCAAGGACTATCTTGCTGATCTTCTCTTCCTTTGCGAAAATCTGGATGAGATATATCAGCTCAGCTGATATATCAGTCTGATTGAAGCATCTTTTACGATATATTCAAGGTCGGATGATATGGCGAAGTAGAATGAAAATACGCTGGAAGAGATGGACGTCTCTTCCTTTTTGATGTCGATGTCACAGAAGAAAAGCTTGTTCTGGTTCTCATAGTAATATAGGTTGTCCGTCAGCATGATCTGACTGTCTTTATGGATGTAGCCTTGGACGTTGTTTCTCTTGAATCCGGTATAGCCTTTGGGAATCTGGACAAAGAACTGGATGATGATGTCATCGCTTTCGATATTGCCGTTCTTCTCTTTTTCCGGGAAACCGGGATTTTCTTCATAGAAGCTCTGCTTTTCATCCTTGCCTATCAGGATATGGCTTTCCCCATAATGGGGTTCGTTCTTTCTGGATGTGACCTTATCCAGGATGAGGGAGGAAGAGATGTCTTCTTCCTTTTTTGTTCCACCGGAAAGATACATTCTTCCCAGATAGCACTGATAGCATGGCTTGATGTTGTTCTGGCTGCAGGAAGCAAGAAGGAGGAAGGATGACAGAAGAAGCGCTTTGTGTTTCATATCAATGGATTATGACGGGTTCCTTCATGAATTTCAAGGTAAGAGGAACCTTCTTGGAAAGGATATCCTTGTAAAAGGGTAGACAGATGATGTCATCGTTCTGCTGCATGACGGGATAGCAGGAATGATAGTAGAAGGGAACGCTCTGTTTCTGAAGGGACTTATGGACATCCTTGGTAGGAAGGTCTGTTGCGATCCTATCTCCTTTATGACAGCTTCTTATGGTGATGGGGAAGGCAGAGAAATTGAATTTCCTTGGATTGGTCAAATCGATTCTGAAATGTCCGTTCTCATAGATTCCTTCCTTCTCATAGGTGTATGAATAAGCGATGTTGGAATAGGATTCGTGGATGAAAAAGAAACCCTTATATCGATAAAGGCTATGGCTTTCATCAAGCTTCATTTCCATGGATGTATGTTTTCTTAGGAAATAGAAAAGTTGTTTTCCCATGGATTCCCTGTTTTTTATTTTATATTCATCCAAGAGGAAAAAGATATATCTTTTCTGGTATTCTTCGCTTCGGCTGTCATAGTCATCAAAATACATTCCGTTCTCATGGGTTTTGAATTCCGCATCCATTGCTTGAAGGGTTTCGTTTTTCTTCTGAATCTCTTTCAGGTAGGAATCCAGTTCTTCTTCCTTCAGTTGAATGCGAATCCTGTTTCTCTGCTTCTTTGGATTGGTATTGGTGATGTCGAAGTAGTATGGCTTGTTTTCTTTGTCAAGGATGTCGGTCAGTTCCTTCTTTGATATATTCAGGATCGGACGGATGATTCTGATATGGGAATACGGACTGATTTGTCTTAGCCCATAGTAGGTCGGGTAGTTCTTTCTCTGCTTCTGAAGAAGATAGGTTTCGACGACATCGGTCTTCTGATGGGCGACAAGGAGACCGTCAAGGCCTTCTTTCAGGATGATGTCTTCAAATAAGGAATAACGATAGTTCCTTGCCCAGTCTTCGAAGTTTCCTTCTCCCGGGAAGGAGATGTCGTTCTTGATTGCATTCAGATGGAAAAGGGAAATATAGTCATCGACGATGCTTTCTTCCTTGTCGACGAAGGCGGAATCATGGTAATTGATATAACAGAGGGTGATGTGTTCCTTCAAGGATTCGCCATAATAAAAAGACAGCATCCATAGGAGATAGACGCTGTCAGGACCTCCGCTGAAGGCGAGAAGATAATGTCCTTGATCCAGATTCAGGGAATCAAAGTGTCGCCTCATTTCCAGGGAGAGGCTCATGGATGATATTCCATGACGATGTCTTCGTTTGGAATATAGACGACGTTGTTGTCAAAGAAGATCTCTGCATAATCGGGATCCTTCTTGTTGTTGTGCTGGCTGGCTTCCGTACGATATCTTTCGACGATGGCATCAGCTTCCTTCTTCAGCTGGGCATTCTTGCATACACGGATGATGGTGAAGACAAGAAGCAACGTCAAAAGACTCACACAGAAGGTGATCAAAGAGACATAGATGATGGTGATAAATTTCTTGTTGACGGCCTTTTTCATATCAGTTCAATAATTCATACATCTCAGAGGCATCCTGGATGGTTGAAATCATCCTGACTTCCTTGATTCTGGCTCTGACGACTTTTCCAAGAGGAGATGAAATCTCGATGGTGTCATCCACCTTGACTTCCACGGAAGGCTTGGCAATCTTTCCGTTGAGCCTGACGAAGCCTTTGTCGATGAATTCCTTGGCAGCCTCTCTTCTTTTGATGAGGCGGCTGACCTTTAAATATTTATCCAATCTCATACCGGTATTATCTTATCACAAAATTCTGCCCGGCTGTCGATATCCATAGAAAAATCATCGCTTCACAGGCATGTGATATGGCAGGACTTCTGTTTCTTTGCTTTATTGATCGAAATGAAAAAGCAGGTCTTGTCTTGGAATGGACTGAAACCTTTTGAGATTCTAAAACATGATTTGACTTGAAAATCCTATTGAATGTCGATATCCGACATGAAAAAAACTATAATAAATGTAGTTTTTGGAGGGACATCATGTCAGATATCAAGGAAGACGCTTTTCAGCTTCAGTCCATCATCTCTTCTAGCCACAACATCGTCTTTTTCGGTGGGGCAGGAGTGTCGACGGAATCCGGCATTCCTGATTTCAGGAGCAAGGACGGACTCTATCATCAGGAATACCGATATGACCCGGAAGAGATTGTCTCGGCTCCTTTCTTTTATCAGAATCCCAAGGAATTCTATCGTTTCTATAAGGATAGGATGATCAATCTGGATGCAAAACCCAATGCAGCCCATTTATATCTTGCCGAACTTGAGAAGGCAAGAAGGCTCAAAGGCATCATCACACAGAATATCGATGGCCTTCATCAGATGGCGGGGAGCAAGAATGTCGTCGAACTCCACGGGTCGGTGCATCGCAACTTCTGTCAGAACTGTGGAAGGATGTTTGATGCCAAGGCTATCAAGGAAGATAAGGAGGATGTTCCCCATTGTCCTTCCTGCGGAGGTATCATCAAACCGGATGTGGTCCTCTATGGTGAAGCCCTCAACGACATGGATGTGACCAAGGCTCTTGTCCTGATTGAAAGTGCAGAAGTCCTCATTGTCGCAGGGACTTCCCTTGTCGTCTATCCTGCTGCTGGTTTTGTGAAGTATTTCCATGGAAAACACCTTGTTGTCATCAACAAGGATCCCAGCAGTGCCGATTTGAATGCCGATCTGGTCATCCATCAGAAAATAGGAGAGCTCTTTGAGCTATTGCACGTATGAATCTTGAACAGAAAAACCAACTTCTGAAGGATCCTTCTTCAGACTATTATTGTGGATCCGCCTGTCTTCTTTCATTGTCTGTCCTTCTTGGCACCATCAAGGATGGGATTAGTGATTTTGACAAGGCCTTTCCGGATTTTGAAAAGAATGTCCTTTCCTTATGTGAGAAAGACGGAGACTTGTTTTCCCTTTCTGGAAAAAAGGACTTGTTGAGTGATGAAGAATGGAAGGAAATCAATGATATCCTCTATCTCTATGAGGAAGTGATTGATGATCTTGGACAGCTTATTTTGCTTTGTCAGTCTACTCATAAGGAAAGGTTCCTGCCTCTTCTGGAAAGACATCTCTCTTTTCTCTCTTCTCTTGCCAAGGACAATCTGAATGTCTTATCCGAACGAAAGGATGTCATAGAATCCTTCTATCGGATGAGAAACGACGTTCTTTCGTCGATGGAAAGGAAAGACACCTATGAATAAAGGATTGGATGCCAGCTTGAAAAAGAGAAGGAAAGCTCAGGAGTCTGAGAAATATACGGCTCTTCTTTCTGCTTTGCCTCTTCTATCGATGCTTCAGAAACTGCTTATCAGAAAGCAGAACGGAAAGAAGCCATATTCCATGTCCTTTGATTTTTCTTCCAAGATGGAAGAAATAAAAAAGACGGAGAATAAGATTCTTGATGTTTCCAAGACTTTGACGATCGACGATACCATCAAAGAGGATCTGATGTCTATCGCTGAAATTGCTTCTTTGGCGAAGGAAGAAACGAGGCTTGAGAGCCTTAAGGGAGACTTCGTCTATCTTTCTGATATGTTTGCTGAAATCAGCCGTTTTCTTGTCATTTGAAAAAGAGGATGTTTTCTTTCGATGGAAAACATGCTTATGGTGATATAATGATGAACAACAAAGGAGGAAATTCCTATGCCGAAACAATATCCTGAATGGTCGGATCGCAAGATCCTGATCGACTTACGCAATCGCTTTGCCACATGCTATGAAAATGATGATGGATCTATCTTCTATATCGAGCCTCAGTTCTATACCTATCTTCAGGGATATAAGATGCAAAGGCCGGAGTCTTATGACGATATGCTCAAAAAGATGGATGAAATCGTCAAGAAGAACAAGAAGGTCGTCTTTGTCGGCATGGAGGACAATCCTCTTGTCGAGACGGAACATGCCATCTATCTCACCGCCATGGACGTTGCCGATCAGGCCAGGGTCCTGATCCAACCGGAGAGCCGTGGCTCTGATTACGGGGACTGAAGATGAAAAAGAAAAAGTTTACTGCGGTTCTTGCGGCCTTAGGTCTTCTTGCCAGTCTCTCTTCCTGCTATTTCATGAATCCGAACTATCGTATCAGCTGGAACCATCCTTCGACGGAGACGAAGACGACGGATAAGGTTTCCTATGGAACTCCCGACTATTCTTCTTCCTTCAGCAAGGACAATCTCAACAAGGATACCGTCGGATACGGACTTGGCTACAAATACATGCCATCTACCGGAGATAGGAAAATCCTGGTCGTTCCTGTCGAAACGACGGACTATACTTTCTCTGACAGCTATGGAAGCGATTGGAGGACCACCTTGGAACATGGCTTCTTCGGTGATTCTTCCGATACTGGATGGGAGAGCGTCTCTTCTTTCTATGAGAAGTCTTCCTATGGGAAACTTCATGTCAGCGGCGAAGTCACTCCCGTCATCAATCTAAACGTCACTTCTTCAAAGCTCTCCAGCCTCAATGATTCCTATTCTGAAAAGGGTATGAACTATACCGATATCCTTTTGGATGAGGTCATCAATACCCTGAACAAGGATACGGATATCAATTTTGCCGATTATGATACGGACAAGGATGGCTTCATCGATGCCGTATGGCTTGTCTATTCCGTTCCTTATCGTCAGACAAGCCAGCTTTTCTGGGCTTATACGACCTGGGCACAGGACGCTTCTTCCTATGATGGTGTCACGCCTTGCTGCTATTCCTGGGCGAGCTTCAAATTCCTGACTGAAATGGATTATCGTCCGAAGGGGACCACTTCCTATGCCAATTATTCCGATGCCCACACATTCATCCATGAGACGGGACATATCCTTGGCTTGGATGATTATTATTCCTATGACTATGACTATTCTGCAAGCAAGCCCAATGGCAATGCCGATACCCCTGTCGGTGGCATCGACATGATGGATTTCAACATCGGAGACCATTGTGCCTTCTCTAAGTATCTCTTGGGCTGGAAGACACCCACTCTGGTCACGGAAGAATATCTTCAGGAAAACAACTATACCATCACGCTGTCCTCTCTTGTCGAGACGGGCGACAGCCTTCTCATCCCTCGCTATAAGGATGGGAACATGGATTTCAACGGCACTCCCTTCGATGAGTATCTCATCGTCGAATTCTATACACCGACTTCCCTCAACCAGAAGGACGTCACGGGATATGGAATCTCCAGGCAGAAGACGTATACCCAGCCTGGTGTGCTTGTCTATCATGTCGATGCAAGAGTCGGAAAGCTTGTTGCTGATAGCAAGGGCAATGCTTCGTGGGATGGCAATGCCTATGATAAGCTTCCCAGCCCCGGAAGCGACAGGAACTGGGGACGTACCTATACCTATTCTTATATCTATAGCAACACCAAGACCTATTGCTATGACCAGTCATTGAGCGATTCCGGTCTCAGTTTCTATCGTGGAAGACTCATCTCTCTTCTCCCTTCCAATGGGAAGAAGGTCGAAGGCAGCAAGACGGGTTATTCTTCTGACCGATGCCTCTATCGCAGCGGCAATGCCTTCACCAGTCAGAAATATGATTTCTTCATGTTCGATGATGGAAGCCTCCCGCAGTTCGGTTTCCAGGTCAGCAGCACATCGACAAGCTGCAGCCTGAAGTTCATGGAGTTCTGATGAGCATCGCTTCTTTGGAGGAAGAAGTCATTGATATTCCCTTCCGCTCCGATTATCAGAAGGCTGTCTTTTCTCTTTTTCATGTTGCCTATATCGATAGGAATGACCATGCCTATCTTCCTATGGAGGACAAGGAGAGCATCAAGGAGGCTTTGAAGTTCTATCAGCAGAGAATCCTAGGACATACCTATCCTGTCTATGACGGGAAGTCTTTCTCTTACAGGGATGCCACGGATACGAAGGTCCTCTTCCAGGTCTTAGGCATTCCGGAAAGGATTTTCTCTACCCTGGATCTTTCCAAGGATATCCTTTCTCAGCTTCCCTTTGTCGGAGGAACGGCCAAATTAAAGGATAGGTGCTATCATATTCTTGCCAAAAAGACAGGAAAGAAATGGTTTTCCGATGAGTTCCGACTCTTTTGTCTTGCCAAAGGATTCTTCTTCCTTTATGACGAGACCAAACCGTTTATGGAAGAAAGAGGCATCCCTCTTCCCGTATTCATCGACGAGGAGAAACTTTCCGGTATCTATCTGAAGCTATATCAGAGTGCTGATAGCTCCCGCTTTGCCATCGATATCCTTGGCAAGGAAGATGACGAAGCCTTCAATCAAGAGATGAAGCGTCTGGATTCCTTCTCTCTGGATAGAAGAATCGCTTATTTTGTCAACCATACATCCGACAGGGAAATCTCTGATTTGATGTTGGATGCCGGATTCAAGAAGAGATATGAATCGGTCTTAAGAAAGTATGTTGCCAGTCTCATCAACTGCTTGTATGATGACTTCTCATTGAACGTCATCGGCATATCCACCGGGAAGCTTTCTTTTTTGACGTATAACAAAATCCGTGTCAAGAGGAAGGTCTATTCCTTGTCTTCCTATCAGGCGGATATGTATTCGCTTGACAACGAACACTTCTTTTTTGCTAATCTTGAGAAGGAGAGAATCATTCAACTTATTTCCGAGGAATATGAACGGAATCCAAAAGAAAGCATCCTATCTTTTTATGCGAGGTTGGGTCTTCCTTTTGAAGGCTTTGCCTCTATCTCCGACTTGAAGGATTTTACAAAGGAAGATGTGCTTTCAAGGCTTCCATTTGGTGATTTCCCGATGGAGGAAATCTATCTTTCCTGCAAACGTTTTGATGGTTTCTATTCCTATCTTTCTTCCAGCAGCCAGCATGCCTATTGCTTTGATAGGAGAGTCCTCTTCGACCAGGGTATCATCTATGAATCATTGGATCCTGTCTATCTGAGGAAGGACATTCCCCTTACATTGAAGGTTGAAGAAAGAAGCAGGGATTCCATGTTTTCCCTTTTCGATGAGAAAAGGAACCTGCAGGAAGAGATTCTTCCTTCCTATGAGATGGTTCATGGAAGCGGTGATTCCTTGAGAAAGCTGCTTAAGAAGATCGATGAGATGTCTTCTTCATCCGCTCTCCTTTTCTTCTACTCCCTGTTCAGCCAAAAAAAGACCTTCCTTGAAGCCTATGACAGATTCCTCAAGGAATATGACATCCAGGAATCATCCAGCCAGGAACTTGAGGATTTCCTTTTCTATACTTTGAATTTTCCTTTCAGGATTGCTGAGGAAAAGACCAGGGTCGATGCCATCCTTCACTCTGATAAGCTCACCCTTGTCGCCCTTGACAATCTTTATAGGAATGAAGAAACCTATGAACCTTGCCTCCCCTCTCCTTATGTCACCTTCTATTGGGGAGCATATTCCTTCCGCAAGGACTATTTTTCAAAGCCGTGTCTCTGTTCCTGTCAGAAGGAAGCTGTTTCTGCAAGGATCGGTTATTTTGCTTCTCTCTATGACAGATTCCATACGAATGGTACGCCGGAAGAAAAGAACCGTTATATCCTGGACTTCCTTGAACTTCCTGAGGATATCGAGGATCTTATCGACTTGTCCAAGGATATTCTTCCTCAGATTCCTTTCAAGGACCATGTCTGCCATATCTGCAACCATGCCACGCCATCCTATTATGGAGAAGGACAGGAAGATATCCCGGAGAAGGTCTTTCTTACCTATATCCGTTCCAATGCAGCCTTGAAGGGTCTCTTCTATGATGGAGCTGATAATCCGGATTCGGCTTTGACCATGTTCTTTGACGACCTCAAGGCTGAAGACTATCATTGCATCCTTCATTTTGACCGCAAGAGAATCGATCCGATCCTCCTTCCCTATATCAATGTCTCAAGAAGGATGATCGCATCCCTCATCGCTTCCTTCTTCCCGGATTCCTGTGGATATGATGAGTTCTATTTTGCCTTGGAGAGATTCCTTTCCCTTGGGGATGAGACCATCCGCAGACTTCTCTTTGAATGTGACAAGAAGGATTATCCTCTGATTTATCAGAATCTGATGATCTTCACAAGGCTTGTCTATATCTATCGCAGGCTTGAACTTGCCTATTCCCTTTATGTATCCCAGGATATCGTCAGTCCCGATGAGACCGGATACAGCATGAATCTTGATTACAACGGAGCCTTGAAGCATCCCTTTGTCCATCTCGGACATTCCTATTGTGCCTACAGCGACAATCCATGCGATGGGAAATACTATCTCTGCTCCTGCGACAAGAAGAGCCTGGCGGAGTTCGGAAACAAATATCTTGAACTATATGAGAAGAAGCATTTCTCCGAAGACTGCAAGACGGCTTTGATTTTAGGCCTGTTGGGACTCCCGTATCTTGTCGTCTTGAAATACTCTGGCTATTCCTTGGAAAACCATCACATCGAACCGCTTTTGGACAAGATGGATTTTGAAAACGGAATCTGTCGCAAGGATGCTTCTGCTGCCATAGCAAGCTATCACCGTCCTTTCGAAAAGTCTTATCCTTTCCAGTCCGACCTGGATGCGGAATATGATTTTGCCATCAATGGAATGATGCATGATTCTTTCCTGATCCTGTCCAATCTCCCGTTGAAGAACATTCATTTTGATCCGGAATATGTCTATCCTCTCGACATGGATGGCGATGACCACCTTCCGGTCATCGATTATCCTACCGAAAGGGTTCCGGAATCCATCTTCACCTACTTTGTGATGGGCAAGGATAAGCTTAAGGACTTCTTATATGACTTCTCTCTTCTCAACAAGGGAAGGGAAGAGGCGAACGCCTATGCCAGCGGCATCATCATGGATACCTATTTTGAAAACGACAGGGTGTTTCTGAACTTCTATTTCCCGGAAGAACCTGACGGAAGTCTCTTGGACAGAGTCCTTGCCTGCTTCCCACAGACAAAAAGAATCCGCAAAGAATTCATGGATGCCGTCATACAGCAGATCCTTGGTTTCATGACATATCTTTGCCAGAAGCTGATAGAACGATATGTGCTGATGGAAAAGCACATCGGGAGGTAATATGAACTATAATTCTGATTTCTTTGAGGAACAGGTCCTGACACATACCGATTGCATCTATGGAAAGGTCATCATGACACCGTTTTATGCAGTCTATGTTTCCGATGACGGACGATACCATATCGCCAAGGAAGAATATGAATCCATCCGGGAGAGGATGTACTTCTATCAGAATGATATCGCCAAGGAAGAAAAATATCCGGTCTATCTGAAGAACATCGGATTGTGGATGGAGGGTAGGAATTCAGAGGAGAGGGTTCTTCAGGTTCTATCTCTTCCAAGAGAAATCTGCTTTGAAAAGCAAAACGGAAATGAAATGCTCCGTTCCTTTGACGACATCCTTTCCATGCTTTCCTTCGAGGAAAGCCTGAATGAAACAAAGGAAGTCCTGCATATCAGCAAGGAAGACATCAAGTCGAATGCTCCTTTCATGAACATGGCCGTCAACTACCTGATGGCAAATGGTTTCTATCTGATGAACATCGAAAAAATCGTCGATCCATCACCAAGAGTCGATGACGACGATTATCCTTTCTATATCCATGAGGATAAGATTCCTGTCGATCTAAGGGCGATGAAGGAAACCTCTCATAAGCTGATCATGGACTTTGTCGATGATCCCTTCCTCGTCACAAGGGCCGCCTATAAGAAATACTATGCCAAGCTCGATTCCATGAGCCTTGAAGAAAAAGCAGCCTATGCCTTTTGCAAAGTGAATTCCATGGATATCGACAGGGTCGAACTGAATCTGAAGATGGCCTTGAGAAGATATTTCTATGCTTTGGCAAGAATTGTCCTTGGCCGTTTCTTTACGGAAAGGTTCGGTCCTCAAAGCGGACTTGGTCACACCGTCCTTGACCATGACTTCCAGGCAGACCAGACGAAATATAGGATGGTCTATCTTGGAACGCACCATGACATGTATGCGAAGTCTTACCGTACTTTCGTCTTGGAAGATGACGAAGTCAAAGAAATCAGTTTCCCAAGAGACTATGTTCTGGATGTATCCGAAAAGGCAAAGCTAGCCTGTGCCTTTGATGTCACTCAGAGATATTTCAAACGGCATGCTGAATTCGCCTTCCTTCCGAGTGTCTTCCTCAAGATTCTCGGCCTTCCTTATCCTGCCTTTGAAAAGGCAAGGTATTTTGACTTTGAAAACGGAGACGTCAAATCCTTTTTAAGCCTGTTTTCGTTCGAACATGGTGTCAATTACGAACATATCGGCCTTCTTCTTCCCATTGCCAGGACGGATGGATCGACGATAGGATGCGATGATGCTGATTATGCGGTTCCTTTCCTGCTTAGAAAGATGGAGGAAGATCACTTCTTCCTTTCTGACTTTTCATGCATCGTCACAGCTAGCGACAATGATTTCCTCTTCCATTTCTCATCGAAGAAGGAATTGAAGTATGCTTCTGTTGTTCAGGGTAAGTGCTCCCTTTTTGAAGAATCTCTTTCCAAGATGGAAGACTATGCGGCAAAGAACAACCCGATGTTTCAAGGTCATCCCTATCTATCCCTTGTCAGGAAATTCATCCTCCAGCAGGAAAAAGGTGGCATCCTTCTTCCTGTCAGAGATTATTTTGCCTTGCTGAACGAAGGCTATTCTTCCAGGGAAAGTATCATCAAGGTCCGTGAGAATTATCCTCTCGTGGATGTTGCTGCCTTGCGCTTTCTGGCTTGCCTTGGTACGGATGTCACTCTTTCCAAAAAGGCAGAGGATCATGTCAGCGGCATAAGATGTCATTCTGACAGGTATTTTTCCTATTGCCATGAAGTCTTCTATGATCCGTATCTGAAGTATCCTATCGTCCATAAAGGAAGATTCTTCTATATCTATGAAGATGAGAATGGCTCTTTTCATATGGAGAAGAGGGACTTGGAGGCACTTAAGGAACTCCAGAAGATCTATAAGAAGCACTTCCCTGCTTCGGAAGCCTTCCCGTTTCCTGTCCATTATATGGGAGAGGAATTGATGTGGTTTGCCCTGCCGAAGGACTCCACGGAATTCCGTTTCCTTGGTCTTCCGGATGTCTTTTCCCAAGATGACCATCCAAAGACTTTGAGGGAATGTCTGAAACATATATCCTTTGAGGAAGGAATCTCTCTTTATGATGAACCGAGGCATTTCGAGATGCTGTCAGAAGATGAGAGTCTCTCCTCTCTCTTTGTCTTCCAGGAAGGATTCAGAAACGATGTCTATCTGACATTGAAGTCATCCCTTGAATGTCCGACTTATATCCTTACTGCCCACAATCAGAGAGATTATATGCAGTATCTTGACTATGATTTCCTTGCCATGGAAATGGATGGAAGACTGGGCCCGAGTCTTCCCGATGCCAAGGAGAACCCTTATTATCATATCTATAAGAAGGAGTTCAACAATGCCCTCCTTTCCTGCATCGTCGATGGTTCGACGATTTTTGAAGATGATGAGATGGACGTTCCTCTCAACTTTGCCGGGCAGATGCTCTGTGCTCTTTATCATATCTATGATCAGAATCTGTTCCATCGGAAGCAAGTCGTGTCCTATATCTCTTCTTTCGAATATCAGGGGGTCTATGTTTCTCCGGGAAGTTCCTTCTACGGCTTTTGCGATACAAAGGATGGAAGATTTGGTATTTTGAAGGACCATGTCGATGATTTCTATGCTTTGTTTGAGATGCTTAAGAGCAAGAGTCTTCATAATTACGACTTGAAGATCCGTTGCAGGAATGTCGTCTATTGCCTAGGTGTTCCTGTTGCCATGAGAAAACCCTTCTATGAGTATCTCTTTGAAAGAAAGATGGATCTGAAGAAGGAAGACATCCCCGTCTATGAAGGAAAGCTTCCTTTCCTGGAAGATGAGCTTCCGGATTTTGTGAATCTGTTCTCGGTAGAGAAGCAAAACTATACCGGTCTATATGACAAAAGCAAAAACCGCCGCAGGCTTCTTTCACAGGGATTCTATGTCTATCCGAATACAAATCTCTTTGATGAAAAATACAATGACATCGTGTCCTTCTTAGGAGAAAGTGGCCCTGCCGTGGTTTCGCTCCTTTCGCAAGAATGTTCCGTCTTTAAAAAACCGATTGGAATTGTCAAGGAAACGATGCTTCCGAATGAAGCAACGATGCATGTCTATATCAAACGTTTTTTGAAAAAATATGATGACAATCCTGCCTTTTCCAAGGATAATCTGATGATGGTGATGGCGTTTTTGATCTATGCCTATCATACGGATGATGGTTTCTTCATTCGTTTCATCAATACGTATCAGGGACATCAGGGAAATCTCAGTGATACCTTCTTCGATTCCATGGCCAATGGATTCCATAAGCATTATCCTAGGAAAGGAAGACAGGATGACTTCATCCTTTTGACGTTCACCGTTCTCTTTTCCCTATATTTGGAACGGAAGATGATGGTATATCAGGTTGCAAGAAGCTGACATCTTTTTGAAAGGAATCTTTATGATAGCTTTTGAATGTTACCGGAAACTTGAAGAAGAATGCATGGGCTATCACAAGCGTTTCACAAAGATGCACTTCAAATACAAGAAACCTTCAGGCAATGTTCTTGAAGCTCACTGTTATGTGACTAGGAAGAAGAGAAGGCTTATAAGAAGTTCAGATCGTTATCATGACTTCCTGAAGTGTGGCTACAAGGAAGTGGAGGACATAGACGAAAGGGACGAATTGCTTGAAAAATATCGGAAATGATCTTTTACAATCGAAATCGTCATATGATCCGTAGGTGGTCATGCTTCTTGAAGAACGGCACCAACATTTCATGGACGACAAGAGGAATGACAGACAGCGAAATCAAAATCATCCATTCCAAGAAGCTTAGCGATATGGTTGAGAAGACATCCGTGATTCCTGGCACTTCCGTAACGAATATCTGTAAGGCCAGGCCAAGGAAGAAGCTGATATAAACCATGATGTTCCTTTCTTTGAAGAGATGAAGAAAGCTTTGTTTGATGTCGCACATGCCGAGCATATGGAAAATCTGTGACAGGCCTAAGGCACAGAAGGCAAAGGTCGTGCATTGCCTGTGGACGGCTTCGTTTTCAAGACAGGCGATGAACCCTTGGTAGCTTCTTTCAAAGCTTTCATTTATCTGTAAAGCAAAAGAGGCCTTGGAGCCACTGAAGGCAAGGATACCGGGAATCAAGTAGGCTGCGAATGTGATCAAGAAGATGAGGGTACCATAGCCTAGAGTGAATATGAATCCGCCATGGGAGAAGATACCGTCTTTTGGATTCCGTGGCTGTTGCTTCATGATGTCTTTTTCCTTGGCTGACATACAAAGGGAAATGGCAGGAAGCGAGTCCGTGATCAGGTTGATCCAAAGAATCTGCAACGTTTCAAGCGGTGTCGGGAAACCAAGGAGCAAGGTGAAGAACATGACCAGGACTTCCCCGAAGTTGGAAGAAAGAAGATAGAAGATGGTCTTCTTGATATTGCTGTAGATGCTTCTTCCTTCTTCGACGGCTTTTTCGATGGAGGCAAAGTTATCATCGCTTAAGACCATGTCGGCTGCACTTTTGGCTACATCTGTTCCGTTGATGCCCATGGCGATGCCGATGTCGGCAGCCTTCAGGGAGGGAGCATCATTGACGCCATCACCGGTCATGCTGACGATATTGCCTTCTTCCTTGAGCGCTTTTACGATATTGACCTTGTCCTGAGGGGAGACTCTGCTGAAGACGTTTGCTGTCTGGACCCGTCTACGGAGGTCTTCCTGGGTCATCGAGGATAGCTCATCTCCGCTGCAGCACTCGGAGATGTCATTTGCAATATCTAGGTTCTTTGCAATGGCAAAGGCAGTGTCCTGATGGTCGCCTGTTATCATGACGGTACGGATTCCTGCTTCACGTAGTTTCTTTACGGCGGGAGCAGCTTCCTTTCTCTCTGGATCGATCAAGGAGACAAATCCGACGAAGATGATGTCTTCTTCCTTCATCTTTTCGTCGGTGTCATGAAAGCGATAGCCGAAAGCAAGGATTCTATAGCCGCTACCTGCCAGTTTTTTGTTTGCAATATTGATTCTGTTGATGTCTTCGGCAGTGATTTTACGGATGACACCTTTTTCCTGGATTCTTGTGGTATGCTTCAGAACCGAATCAAGTGCACCTTTGGTGTAGATGATTTTTCTTCCTTGGCATTCGTTTTCGACCGACATCATCTTTCTTACGGAATCGAAAGGCAGTTCATCCAACCGTCTTTCCTGCTTTTCCGTCTCTTCCTTTCCCATACCAAAGGCTCTGGCAAAGTCTAGGAGGGCGATTTCCGTTGGATCTCCTATCCTGTCATCCTTGATGGAAGCGTTCGTGCATAGCATCATACCCTTGGCAAGGAAGAGAGACTCTTTATTATCGACATCCTCGGCATCGATTATCTTTCCGTCGAGATAGATTTTTCTTACCGTCATCCTGTTCTGTGTCAGTGTCCCGGTCTTGTCACTGCAGACGACGTTGACGCTTCCAAGAGTCTCTACCGATGGCAGCTTTCTTACGATGGTGTTTGCTTTGACCATCTTGGTGACACCCAAGGCCAAGGCGATGGTGACGATGGCTGAAAGTCCTTCGGGAATGGCTGCCACAGCCAGGGCAATCGCCTCTTCAAAGAGGGACAGGATTTCTTTGGATAAGTTTTCATATCCATTTCGATTGGCTTTGACAAGGATCCATAGGAGTCCTGAGAGGAATGTGATGATGACGATGCCAAGGCAGATGAGACCAAGCTGTCTTGATAGTCTTGATAGTTTCTTCTGCAGTGGTGTCTCATCATCTTTGCCATCATTTAGCATGCTGGCAATCTTTCCTACTTCGCTTTCCATACCGGTATGGATGACGATGCCCTGCCCTCTTCCCTGGGATATCGGACAGCCGGAGTAGACGATGTTGCTTCTTTCGGCGATCAAGGTATCTTCCTTTAGGACGATTTCAGCATCCTTTTCTACGGGAAGAGATTCTCCTGTCAATGAGGATTCATCTGATTTCAGGCCAAGGGAAAAGGACAGTCTTATATCTGCAGGAGGGATGTCTCCCTCCTCCAGTATCACGATATCGCCTATGACGACATCCTCGGATTTGATAAGAAGCGTCTTTCCTTCTCTTTTTACCTTGCAGATGGGAGAAGACAGCTTCTTCAGGGCGTTCAGGGACTGCTCGGATTTCTGCTCTTCGATGGCACCGATGATGGCATTGAGGAAGATGATGGCAAGGATGACGATTCCATCGATGTATTCCGTGTTTTCCCTTCCGTCTTTTGAAAGGAAGAAGGAAGCACCCTGACTGATATTGATGAAGCCATTGACAAGGAAGATACCAAAAGAGATGAATGAAGCCAGAAGAAGAACGATGACCATCGGTTCTTTGAACTGTCTTAAAAACTTGATGAAGAAAGGTGCTTTCTTCTTTTCTTCTATTTTGTTCGGGCCGTATTCTTTCAGTCTTCGCTTGGCTTCTTCCTCACTCAGTCCATCTGTGGGATTGCTTTGATATTCCTCAGCCACAATAAAAGCGGTTTGAGCGTGGCAGGGAAAAGAAGTTATGGTCCTATCGGACCTTGTTTCATTCTTTTTCATGAATGATGTTCCTTTCTTGTCAGGTCTCATTACCGCTATGGGTCATCATCCGGCAGAGTTCTCTCTGCGTGCTGACGGATGATGAAGATAAATTACTCCCCTGAGTCTTTCTTTTGCTTTTCTGATATTTAGAGAATGAAGATGAGAAGATACATGGTCAAGGATGCGATGGCTGTGAAGCCGGTGGCAATGTAGCAGAATTTCTTGTTGTCGAAGAGTTTGGTGAAACACTTCAAGGCTAGGAAGGCGACGATCAAGGCGCAGATGCCGATGCCGAAGAGTTCAAACTGTATGGCATCTGGTGTGGCGATAAAAAGGCCTCTCTGGGAGATGATGAATTCGCCAGTGGATGCATCGACATGATCGTTGTATTGATGCCAGGAAAGGAAGTCAGACAGGGCGAAGATGGCAAAATCGAAGGTGCAGGAACCAATCATGTTTCCGATACCTGCATCATAATTTTTCTTGTGGAAGAGCTGTGCAGTGGAGATGATTTCCGGAATGGATGTTCCGATACCAAGAAGCAAGGCACCGGCAACAGAACCGCTGAGGACAGGGGCAAGATTCTGGATTCCCTTGGTGAGATAGGTAAGGGCAATGGATGAACCGATCAATGCGATGGAGGAAATGACAAAGAGGATGACAATCTTCTTCAAAGACCATTTTATATCTACGTTGTCGTCATGCTTATCTTCCTCCTTGGGCTGGAAGATGACTGTCAGGATATATAAGGCAAAGATGAGGATGGACATGGCATTGATGTCGCCAAGCATCAGCTGTGCTTCTTTTGGAGCAAAGAAGGCATAGGCAGCGAAACCGTACATTATCAGACAGGCAACACCGTTGATAAGGTGAAATTTCTGGATTTTGGCATTTTTGAAGTTTTTGACGAAGATGAATGTCTCCAAGGCAAGGCAGACGATGTCGAAGACGATGGAACCTAGCAAGTCTCCGACGACATATTCAGGCTCGTTGACCAAGAAGATGCTTGAAAGAGCCGTGAACAGCTCAGGAAGAGACGTGACGGCTGCAAGAAGCACGCCGCCGATGAATGCGCCTGAGATTTTTGTCTTCTTGTCCAGCATATCGACCAGATTGCCAAGGAAGAAGGACAAGAAAACCATTGCAGCCAAGTCCAGAGCGTAAACCGGAATAACCCACCAACCCATATAGATAACCTCCGTTGTGGTCTGAGAGAGAAAAAACGAGACCAAAGCAGAAAAACCAAAACTGACTTTGGTAATTCTGCTTAAGTCTCGTTATTTATGACTTGCCAGATGCCCTGAACCTTGGACACCATGTTGTTGACATAGCCTCGCTTTTGGCGACAACTACTCCCCCAAGCGAGTTTAGTTTAATGTTTTTTGAAGACTTAGTCAATCAAAATTGAAACATTGATTCCTGATGTATGCGTTTTTGTTTGCCCTGAGTTTTATTTTATGAAATAAAATATCCATCATGTGTTTTATTGAGAAACATGGTGAGATACTGAACTTTTCTGGCTAGCAAATAAGGAAAGATACAGATTTTATGTTTTTGTCGAACACCAATTTTGAAAGTGATATTCTTTTTTTAGATAATCAACGGGAAATGTTTAATTGCTGCGAAGAATGAAAGAAGTTGCTTCGGTGAATCCAAAAAAGATGACTGCTTATTTGCAAATTATCATATTGCCTATTATGTTTCTTTGTTGGACGGGTTTGATGCTGACAATGAAGGAATCTGGTCTTTCAAAGTTTGGAAGTTTGATGGTGAAGAACCTGAACCAGTGGATTGGTACGATAATGAGTGGTTGGACGGCATTCATATCTTTGAGGAGGAATCATGAAAAAAAGTAATTTTTCTATTTCCTATCATCCTGTCTTTGACCGGATGCAGCATCCTCAGGACGGATGAATCTGTGATGGCGGAAAAAATTCAGCAATCAGGTGATTATACTAAGGACAGGGATGTCGATAAAATATATGAAGTGTTTTCCGTCGAGACCAAAGAAGCTGTTCCAAGTCTGAAGGATGGTATTTTGGATTTGCTTGATTTCTTCAAAGGTACGATTCAGTACGTTGATGATTAGCATATAAATACCGGTTGCAAGACTTCCTATGGGTCATATACTTATAAATGCATAAGCTCGACAAAGACAGAAATATATACGGATGAAGCAAGATATCATTTTAGCTTCGGTTATCTTGATGTCGATGTCGAAAATCCAGACTCGGTCGGCTTTTACTACATGCATTTCGATGAGTTCATCGGAATAAAAAAGCAGACCTTCTTTGATTATGAGCAAAAAGGTCTGACCATGAGGAAGTATGATGAACAGGCGTAGATTTGTTTTTATTTCATCAGTCCTGAGATTCCAATCAAGGATTTTCGAGGATGTTAGATGGATTGATCTGAAAGAATGAGTTTCCGGTAATCGTCGATGGTGTCATCGGAAATGCTTTTGATTTCATTCCAATCGGCCTGGTTTTGCCTGTCATAGACGCCGATGACCTTGAAGGAGGCAGACTTTGCCGTCTTTATGGCTGTCAGGATGTCTTCAAAGACAAGGGTTTCCTCTGGCTTTGCTTCCATTCGTCTGGAAAGTTCAAGATAAATCTTCGGTTCTCTTTTGGTGGTGTTCAGGCGGTTGACGTTTTCGATATGGTCGAAATAGATATCAACATGATTCCTTTTCAGGCAGGGGAGGTAGAGCTCTTCCTTGTTTGTCGTCGCCAAGGACATAGGCATGTCTCTCTTTTTCAGGTATTCCAGAAAAGGGATGACTCCGTCCTTGACCTTTATGGTTTCCTGGTAGGCTTTCTTTGACATGTCTGACCATATCTGACAGATTTGCTCGGGACTTTCCTTGATGCCATAGGTCTCTTTGGTATAGATTGCCATCTCCATGAAGGACATATGGGAAATCGTCTTGTCATAATCCTTCGGGACTTCCATGCCTCTCTCATGGAAAAAGGTTTCGTCGATGTCATTCCATATGGAGAGGGAATCGACAAGCGTTCCGTCCATGTCGAAGATGCATGCCTTGGCCTGATTAATCCGTTCTATGAGCTTCATGGCAATGATTATAGCATGCCTGCCTGAAGGGTGAGAGCGAACATATTTGTTTTTCTCTTGCTATTCCTATTTTTAAGGTTTTAAATGAAGTGATATGAAATACCTATTCTTTGATGTTGAGTGTGCAAACTGCCAGAACGGAGAAGGAAAGATCTGTTCGTTCGGCTATGTCCTTACCGATGAGAGCTTCAAGGTCTTGAAGAAGAAGGACATCCTGGTCGATCCTGCTGCGAAGTTCATGCTTGGCAATGCCAGGGTCGGTAAGGGAATCAAGCTTGCCTATCCTCTCTTCAAGTTCCAGCGGGCATTCACGTTTCCTCATTATTATAAGGAAATCAAGAACCTCCTCGAAGATGAGGATACGCTTTGCTTCGGTTTTGCTGTTTTCCAGGATGTCTCCTATATTTCCTATTCCTGTCGAAGATATGGTCTTCCAATCATCGACTTTTCCTTCTTTGACATTCAAAGGTTTGAAAAAAAGCTGAATCAAAGGAACAACTTTTCGGGATTGGATTCTCTGATCGAGGAATATGGGCTGACCTCTTATACATACCATCGAAGCGATGATGATGCCATGATGACGATGGAAGTCTTCAGGGAACTGCTGAAGCGGTCAAAGCTAGGTATGGAAGAGCTGTTGAAGAAATATAAAGATTGCATGGATGATTCCATCCATTTCCAGGAAGAAGAAATCCTTCGGAAGAAGCAAAAGGAAATCAAGAGGCAGCATGCCAAGAAGACGGAGATGTTCTTTGCTCCACCCCATGCCAGGTTTGATATCAACCTGTATAATCCAAATCTGTATCAGAAGGTATTCTTCCTGGATCCGGAGGTCGTCTTCCTATATATCGATGACCTTCTGAAACAGAAGGAGATCATGGAAAAACACGGAATCATCCTGACAAAGAATCCATGTATATGTCAGATTGTGATCGTAAAAGATTTGAAACATCATGCCAATCTTGCTGAATTCCATAAGGATGTCATATTTATGGAATACGAGTCGTTCAAGAAGGAACTTTCAAGAAAGACCAATTAAGGAGAATCAACATGTTAACGATCGAAAATGAATTTCTGAAAGTTGCAGTCAATGAAAAAGGTGGAAGCATGACATCCATCTATGACAAGAAGAGAGGAAAGGAGCTTCTCTATCAGCCGATAGAGGATTCCTGGAAGGGACAGGATGTCTTCATCTTTCCTTTTGTTGCAAGGCTTGTCGACCAAACCTATACCTATAGAGGGAAAAGCTATTCGATGAAGAATCACGGCTTGATCCGCTATATGACGGGAAAGGGTGAAAGCGACAGGACTTCCCTGCATGTGGATTTCCATTCGGATGAGGATACGCTTCTTCACTATCCCTTTTCCTTCTTCGCTTCTTCTCGCTATGAACTGAAGGGAAACGTCCTTTTGGTATCCTATGTCATCAGAAACGAATCGGAGGAAGACATGCCCTATATGGTAGGCGGACATCCGGCTTTCCTTCTTCCTGGCACAAGGACGGATAAGGAATTTGATATTTCCGGAAACAAAATCGTCTTTGAAAAGAAGACCGGTCTTGTCAGAATCACCCAGGAGGAGACCTGCTCCTTCAATACGGGTGTGGAAGACTATGGAACGGTCAAGGAGATTCCTCTTTCCAAGAAGCTGTTTGAAAAAATCAATACCTATATCTTCAAAGCGGATGGCTTTGACACCATCAGGCTTGAAAAAAGCGATGCCTCCAGCATCACCATGAGAAAGAAGAGCAAGTATCTTGCCCTGTGGTCTGGAAACAGCTATGGCAACTTCGTCGCCATCGAACCATGGAACGGCATTCCAGATTATCAGGATGCGGATCCAGAGCTTGATAGGAAGATCGGTATGAACATCCTATCTCCGAAGCAAGAGACCACCTTCTCCTATTCCTTGGAAATCAAGTGACGGCAAAATAAAATCCCCGACGGGCTTCTTAGAAACCTCATCGGGGATTTTTTTCTATTTGATTTTGGTGACCTTGATCTGCGGAAGAAGCGATTTCCAGAGTTCATAGGAACCCAGATGTTCGCTGAATGCCGTGGCTCCTCCGGCAGCCATGGAGTACTGGAGACGTTCTTCGATGGACTTCCCTTCGGCAAGACCCTTGATGAATCCTGCGATGGAGGAGTCTCCTGCACCGACGGCAGAGACCTGTGTTCCGTGGGCATTGGAGCAGTGATAGATGTGTCCGTCTTCGGCAAAGTAGTAGGCACCCTTCTTTCCGAGGGTGACAAGGACGGTCTTAGGACCCTTGAGCTTCATCTCTTCGCCACCAAGAAGGATGTCTTCATCATTCTTCATTTCTCTTCCGACAAGTTCGGCAAGCTCTTCTTCGTTCGGTTTGATCATGAATGGATGCTCGCTTAAGGCATTGTTCAGGCACTGACCGACCGTATCGAGAATCGTGATGGCACCGACAGGATTGATATAGTCTCTCATCAGGACCTGATAAAGGTCTTTCTTTTCCTGCCCGAGGGAACCGGAAAGGATGACGATGTCGTCCTTCTTCAGGTTCTGACGGAAGAAGTCGAACATTTTGTCAAGACCTTCGTTTGAGATCTTGGGGGCAGAAGGATCAAATCTCAGATCATGGATGGAACCGGTGATGACGACATCGATTCTGGAATCTCCGATTGTCGGAAGATAGACGGCTTTGTCGAAATCAGCATCGACAAGCTCCTTGATATCATTGCCGACCTTGCCGCCGATGGCAACGACCGGAATGGATTCAATCTTCAGGTTCTTGAGCATCTTGGAGACGGTGACGCCTTTTCCTCCCAAGGACATGCCGTCGTTCCTTGGACGGTTGACACCATCGATTTTGATCGGGTTGTCACCCATGGACAGGGAATAGTCGATTGCCGGTGCAACAGTAAGTGAATAAATCATTTGATAAGGCTCCTTTTTATTTTCTGACTATCGGACAGACTTCGATTGTCTTGATCAGGGAACGATATTTGTCATCGCAGTGATCCGTGATGAGAATCGGCCTGGTGAAATCACAGAAGGTAGCAGTAGCGATATTGTCAAACTTAGTATTGTCGGCGAGAATGTAGACGGAATAGCATTTGGTGATGACGGTGGATTTGATGGCACATTCCTGTGGGTCAGGTGTCGTGAACTTGGCCTGTGGATGGATGCCGTTGGTTCCAAAGAAGCCGACATCGAAGTTGAATCTCTTCAGGAAATCCAAGGCATAGCTTCCGATGAAGGCGTTGGTGGATATCTTCAGCTCTCCTCCGGTGACATAGCAGGGAAGACCTCTTTCAGCCAGTTTCTGGGCAAGAAGAGGCGAATTGGTGACGTAATAGGTGTTCTTCGTCTGGGGAAGGAAAGGAATCATGCTTGCGACCGTCGTGGATGCATCCATGTAGACGCAGGAACCATCCTTGATGAACTGGGCAGCTCTTTTGGCGATGGTCTTCTTGACCTCCGGTTCGGACCGCTCTCTTTCAAGGTATTCCTTGTCGACCCTGTCGAATTTGAAGTTTCCGGAGAAGTGCAGACTGGCAGCTCCGCCATGGACACGAAGGAGCCGGTGCTCCTGGCCCATCCTCTGCAGATCCCTGCGGATGGTAGATTCACTCGTCTTGAAGTACTCGGCGAGGGATTCTACGGATACGAATTGACTTGGGCTTTCTTCCAAAATCCTCAGTATTTCTTCATCTCTTGTTTTCTGTCCCATATAGAATCTCCGTTAACGGAACTATTTTAGCATTCAAAATGTGCAAAGTATAGAGTTTTGAGCATGCTATTGCTCATTTTGCATATTATTGAGAACATCCAGGTATTGCTGGTGTGTTTCGCAGTGGACCAAGGCGATGCGATACTTCTTGATGTTGTCAAATCCCTTCATATAGTGGACGGAAACGGAGCGCAGGATGCCGGATGCCTGGTGTTCGTCCTTGATTTGATAGAGAAGATCCATCTGTTTCTTTAAATCATCGATCTGTCTTTTCAGTGTATCCGGATTTTCTTTCAACCCTTCTTCAATCCTGGTCATGTTTTCGAAGATCTTCGGATATCCGACGGCTTTCTGCCCGATCATCACGGCATCGGCCTTTGTCTTGTCAAATATGTCCTGGAAATTGTTGCTGTCAATCAGTCCGTTTGCGATGACCGGAATTCCGACATTCCTCTTGATGTCATGGATGACGTCGTAATGGACAGGGGAAGAGAACATTTCGCTTCTTGTCCTTCCGTGTACGGCGATAGCCTTGACACCGACTTCCTCAAGCTTCTTGCATAAGTAAACGATGTCCATGATTTCGGAAAAACCGATGCGGATCTTGATGATGACCGGTTTGTTGGATATTCTGACGATATCCTTCATCAGGTCGATCAGTTCATCTGGTCTGTTGAGCCAGGCTGAACCGGCATTCTGGCGGATGACCTTGGGGACCGGACATCCGCAGTTGAAGTCAAGGAAGTCATATTCTCCCAGGTTTTCGAACATCGGGATTGATTTCAGGATGATGTCTTTCTTTCCACCGAAGATCTGAAGGGCAAGCTTTGTGCCAGGCTCTGTCTTTCTGTCAAGATGGGTATCCTTCAGATCCTGCTTTGTCTGCTTTGAATTGTAGTACAGGGATTCGCAGGATTCCATCTCGGTATAGACAAGTCCGGCCCCGTTGTCGCTGGCTAGTTTCCTTAAGGAGTAGTCGGTGTACCCTGCAAGAGGAGCAAGGACGTATCTGGATTTGATTTCGATGCCCGCTATCTTGAATGTCTTCATTGGTGTTCCTCCAAAAAATGCCAAGAAAGAGAGAACCTCCTTTTTGGCATGCTTCTTATTTTGTCTGATTTGCTTCCAGCTGGGAAAGCAGCTGTCTGGCTTCATCCTCGTTGATGACTTTTACGCCCATGGATTCCAGCTTCCTCGTCGTGATACCTTTCCCTTCGATGGTCTTTCCGGAAAAGGTTCCGTCATAGATGAGATGGACTCCGCAGCTGGGTGACTTTTCTTTCAATATGGCAAGGCGGATGTGATACATGCGTACGATCTGACTGGCCCAATAGGCTCCGTCATGATAGTTGTCCGTGACATCCCTCCCGTTGTCCATGACGACCTTCGTCCCCTGGATTTCGCTCGGCCTGCGGGGAGTCTTCAGACCTCCGCTCACTTCCGGACACATCGGGATGAGGTCATAGTATTTGGTCAGTTTCAATATGTCGCTGCTTTTTTGATTCTTTCCGTCATATCGGCAGTTCTCACCGACAAGGCAGGCGGATACAAGTATTTTCTCTTTCATGGTTATTTCAGAACAGGTCTGGTGAGAAGATTGTAGATGTATTGGATGCATTCATCCTCACTGACCGATGTCTCTTCGTTATACATATAGTAGATCATATTGGAAATGGCACCGGCATAGACATATCCGATCAGATTCTGCGGAAGGTTCTGATTGAAGTATTCGGAATAGCGGTTGATGATCTCTTCGACGATATCCTTGATGAAGGCGTTGACGGCCCAATAGAGGTTCTTTGATTTGTCTGATTTGACAATCTTCTCAAAGGACAGCTTGGAAGAATAGAAGAAGTGGACGATGGCCTTGGCACATTCGTAGAGGTTTGCTTCCTTGTCGTCGGTCTTGTTGTCAAGGATTTTCTTGATGGTCTGGTCGAGCTGGATGGCATATCTTCTGAACAGGAAATTCAGAAGGCTGCTCTTGTCTTCGAAATTGTTATAGAATGTGTTTTTGCTGACCATGGCACGCTTGGTGATCTCGGTGATGGAAATATCGTCCAGGTTCTTTTCCTGGAGCAGCTCTTCTAAGGCATTGGCGAGATCTCTCTTGGACCTGAGTACGCGGGAGTCCTCTTTGATGGATGTTTCGTTCATGTATGTCTCCTAAATTATGTTGCAATAATTATACTATGTATCAATATAAAACAATAGTACCAAAAATATAAAAAACAGGAAGCTCTGTGAAAGAAGAAAAGCACCCGCAGGTGCTCAATCACAGTTTCCGTCGCAGAATTCAGTCTTGGCAGGCTTGACGGAAGCAAGCTTGTCTTTTGTATCATCGAAGAGATGCATGCATCCTGCCCTGTGCTGACAGGCCTGGCAGGTAGCCTTGGCAAGAGCCTTGGCTTTCTCGATATTCCTCTTCTCGCGTTCGAAGATTTCAATCTCATCGGAATTGTATCCGACCTGGATCTTGGAATCATCGACGATGATGGGACGCTTGAGGATGCTTGGATTTTCCTGGATGAAGCTAAGAAGCTGCCTGACTGACATCTTGTCGACATCGATATGCTGTTCCTTGAATATCTTGCTTCTGGTCGAGATGATCTCATCGGTTCCGTCCAATGACTTCTCAAGCATCTCCTTGAGATCATCTTCCGTCAGCTTTTCTTTCAGGATGTTGATTTCGATATAGGGGATATGTTCGTTGTCAAACCAGGCTTTGACCTTCCTGCAGCTCGAGCAGCTCGGTGAAGAATAAATCTTAATCATGTTTTTCCTCCCTTGGTGAAGCATTGCCTTTTTGTTGGGCTTTCTTCATCAATATGACAAACAGCCTGAAATAGAGGACCCAGGCCAATACAAGACAGAATATGACGACGATACAGCTGACATCAATCATGACGTTGACCATATGTTCGGTCGTCGGCAGCTCGACATAGGCATTTATGATCGGAATGCCGATCAGGATGAATGCCGTCATGACGTAGAAGACGAAGGATGAAAGCTTGCCATACCATTTTGCACCGTTCATGGCCGTGTTGTGCCTGGCTAGGAAGAAGTCTTCAAAGAAGAGGGTGATTTCCTTGGCAATGAAGACACCGAACATGACGTTGACGAAGGCAGAGGAATGCTTGTGGATCAGGATGACCACGATGATGGCAAGCTGCAATAGCTTATCGGCGACGGGATCCAAGAATTTCCCCAACTCCGATTTCTGGTCGAACGTCCTGGCGATGAAACCATCGATGAAGTCGCTATAGGCAGCTAACATCATGATGCCTGTGGCGATATAGATATGGGCAAGGCTGTTTCCGTTGATGGAGAAAGGTATCAGATAGCAGGCCATGAAGCCGGCAATCAGCAGCACACGGATGTAGCACAGGATGTTGGGAACCAAAAAGATGTCTTCTTTTCTGAAGAACTGATGACAGACGTTCTTGAAGTTGGTGCTGTTGCCTTTTTGTTTTGACATGATGTGCTCCTAAGCGGAAACATTATATCATTTACAGATGTAATATTCCTTTGGTTTTCGAAATTATCCGTTTTTTTGAAGAAAGCCATCCCTTCTTCAGACTCATAGGAGCCTTATGGGGGAACTGTCTGGGAAATCCGGATAGTCGATGCTTTGAAGAATCAGTCCCTGAGGTTCAGCCTTGTATTTGAAATGAGTACACTTGCTTCCTTCCAAGGCTGACTTGATTTCCATAAGACTCATTCTTCCCTGGCAATGGCTGAGGATGGCGCCGACCATGAAGCGGACCTGATATCTTAAGAAAGCCTTGCCGACAAAGCGGATCTGAAGAAGACCGTCTTTTTCAGAAAGCAAGGCATCTTCGATTTCCAGAATGGTGTTCTCATCTCCTTCCGGAGTGGAAAAGAACCGGAAATCATGTTTCCCGACAAAGAGGAAGAGAGCTTCCCTTGCCTTCATGACATCCAATGGTTCCTTTGGAACGCAGGTATATGGAATGAGGAGCGGATTGTAGTTCTTTTCGTTCTGTATCAGATAGAGGTAAGTCTTGCTATTCATGGAATAGCGGGGAGAGAAGTCATCCTTTGCATAGCAGACGGATTTGATGAGAACGTCTTTTCCGACGCTCCTTCTCAGATAGTATTGAAGATGCTCGGTCCCGATGGAATCGCTGTCGATGTCGAAGGACATTCCGAAGTCAAGGGCATGGACGCCTCTGTCAAGCCTGGATGATATGGTGACCTTGACAGGATGGTCATAGATACGGGAGAGAAGGTTCTCAAAAAGGCCTTGGATGGTTTCGTTCCCGGGAAGCTTCTGCGTTCCATAAAAGGCAGTGCCGCAAAAGGCGATTCGGATGAAGACCTTCATCAGGAAATCCTCGGAAGCGGAATGTTGAAGTAGAGATAGAGGTCGGGCTTGAAGACGCAAAGGAGGACGATGGCAGATATGAGAAGGGCACAGAAGAGACATCCGATCACATCTCGGATAGACCATTTGTTGGTCTTGTACTTGGTTCTTCTGCTGTTTGGATCATATCCCCTGGCTTCCATGGCATCGGCAAGCTGACCGGATGTCGTAAAGGCAGACATGAACAAAGGAATGATGAGGGATATCAGGGACTTGACCTTGTCCTTGAGTTTTCCCTGTTCAAAGTCGACACCACGGCTGGCCTGAGCCTTCATGATCCTGGAGGTCTCTTCCTGGAGCGTCGGGATGAAGCGAAGAGCCAAAGAGATGGCCATGGCAAACTTGTGAATCGGAACATGGATCAGGGAAAGCGGATAGAAGAGCCATTCCAGTGCATTGGTCATTTCCATCGGCTTTGTCGTCGAAGTGAAGATGTTGGTGATGACGATGACGAGGACCAGCCTGCTTAAGACATAGAGCATGTTGATGATGGCCATCCAATAGATGTGAAGAGAGCCGATGCTGAAGGCGATGCCGACGCTCGGATCACTCGGCTTCATGAAGAAGACGTTCAATATCAGGACAAAGAGAATCATCACCCAGATGCCTAAAAGGGAACGGAAGACGGATAAGAAGGAGACCTTGGAGAGGAAAGAAAGAAGAATCAGGATGACAAGAAGACCTAGATAGATGGTCAGGTTCATGAAAGGATTGCTGACATAGGTCATGAAGCTTGCGACCATGAGAACAATCATGGTGACAAGCTTGACTCTTGCATCAAGCCTGTGGACAAAGGTGTCGTAAGCCTGGTATTTGCCTAGGGAAGTGTTCATTTCACGCCTCCTTTCTTGACTTTGACAATCTCCCGAGCAAGAGAATGACAGTCGAAGACATGATTCAAATCAAGAGGCAGTCCACCTTTGACAAGGTCAATGGCAAAACGAAACACCTTTGGAGGTTCAATGGAGGATGTTTCAAGGAATTTCTGATCCTGGAACAATTTGAGCGGTGTGGAATCCAAAATGACTTTTCCTTTTTCAAGGACGATGGCACGGGTTGCATATTTCAAGACGACATCCATGTTGTGGGTGGCTAGGATGATGGAAGTCCCTGACTCATAGAGCTTTGTCACAAGAGACATGAGGTTCTCTTCTCCTGCTGCATCGAGACCTACGGTCGGTTCATCAAGGACGAGGACATCAGGCTTCATGGCCAAAATGCCGGCGATGGCAACTCTTCTTTTTTCGCCACCGGAAAGCTCGAACGGACTTCTTTCATAATAGCTTTCGGATAGACCGGTCAGGCTGAGAGCTTCCTTGGCCTGGCGGATGCTTTCCTCTTCGGAAAGACCGAAGTTCTTCGGACCGAAGGCAACATCCTTCAGGACGGTCTCTTCAAAAATCTGGTATTCCGGGAACTGGAAGACGATGCCGACACGTTTGCGAAGCAACTTGACGTCCTTTAGCTTCTTTTTGTGCTTCTTCTTCATCTGACGGACATTGACTTTTCCATTCTTTTTATAGATGATGGACATGTCGATGAGGTAGTCCTGAATGGTGATCTTCCCTGTGGTCGGCAAAAGAAGACCGTTGAGCTGTTGGATCAGGGTTGATTTTCCAGAACCGGTCTTGCCGATCAGGGCAGTGAAGCAGTGGTCTTCAAAAAGAAGATTGATATCATCAAGGGCATGGACTTCACCTGGTCTGTGTGGATTATAGGTATAGCAGACATTCTCAAGTTTTATCGACATAATCTATCGTAAAGCTCCTCATCGTTCTTGATGCCCTCCATATCCAGGCCGAGAGCACTCAACTCCTTGGCAAGCTTGTGGGCAAAGGGGATGTCGAGATGAATCTTCTTCAGAAGCTCACCCTGCTGGAAGACGACATCAGGCGTACCATCCATGATGAGATTTCCTTCGTTCATGACCAGTACCCTGTCAGAATCATAGGCTTCATCGATCTCATGGGTGATGTTGATGATGGTAAGGTCCGGGTTCTCCTTCTTGCGTTGCTTGATGATTTCACGGATCTGCCTCTTTCCTTTCGGATCGAGCATGGCACCGGCCTCATCGAGAATCAGGATCTTCGGATTCCGGGCAATGGCTCCGGCGATGGCAACTCTCTGCTTCTGCCCTCCGGAAAGATGAGTCGGTTCTTTATCCAAAAAGTCTTCCATACCAACTTTTTTGGCACAATCCAAGATGATGTCATTCATCTTCTTTGGATCGACACATTCGTTTTCCAATCCGAAGGCGATATCATCCCGGACGGTTGCACCGATGAACTGCGAATCCGGATTTTGAAAGACCAGGCCGATGTTTTTCCTCAGGATCAAGGCATTCTCATCGGTCATCTTGACACCGAAAAGATAGATGTCACCTTCGTTCTGGACGAGGATGCCATCGATGAGCTTGGCAAGGGTGGACTTGCCAGATCCGTTGTGGCCGATGAAGGCGATGGACTGACCTTTCTTGATATCGACGTTGACCTTCTTGATGTTGAGGGTTCCTTCCTCGTATCCGAAAGAAAGATTCTCCAGGTATATGGCAGAATCCTTGGGAATCTTTTCATCGATCGGTGTCAGTTCAAGTTCTTTCTTCTTACTTCTTTTCATATCTTGTCATGATGTTTCGTCTATAGGAATCCAATTTTTTCTTTATTCTTCCCTGAATTCGATATGGGGTACCTTCCCTTTGTAGGGAACGTATTCGATCTTTGCCATATCCATCATTTTTCTTGCTGCGATTTCGTCATCGCAGTTGTGGTATTTGTCAGACAGGTAGATGACCTTCTTGATGCCTGCCTGGATGAGAGCCTTTGTGCATTCATTGCAGGGGAAGAGGGTGACATAGAGGGTGGAACCTTCCAGGTCGTGGTTGGAATTGAGGATGGCATTGAGTTCGGCATGGCATACATAGGGGTATTTTGTCTCAAGCTCCGGCTTTCCGGAGTCTTTTCCTTCCCATGGGATGCAGTGGTCATCCACACCGATAGGCATCCCGTTATATCCTAGGGAGAGAACCTTATGTCTGTCAGAGACGATGCATGCACCGACTTTGGTGTGAGGGTCTTTGCTGCGCAGGCTGGAAAGTACGGCAATCGACATAAAATACTCATCCCAGCTGATGTTGTCAAAATTCATAAGATACCTCCTGAATTGCTAGCATATTATAAACACTTTTCAAATAAAAGGAAACGGATTACGCTTTCAGGTTTCATCCGTTTCCGAAAATGTACTGAAATAGGATTATTTTGAATTCTTCAGAGAAATTCTGTTGAGAGCTCTCTTGAGTTTGATTTCCGTCTTCATCTGCTCGCGAATGGACAGGTCTTGCTCCTTGAGCTTGTTCTCAGCATTTTCCCTGGCACGGATGGCACGTTCAAGGTCGATTTCATCCGTGGATTCGATGGCGTTGACGATCAACAGGACAAGGTTTTCCTTCTGATAGATGTTGAGAACGCCGCCGCTGACGGCATATTCCGTGACATGACCATTGTTTTTGATGGTCATGTGGGATATTTCGACATTGCTGATCAAGTCGGCATGATGGGCCAGGATCGTCAGCATACCGCTTGAGGTCACGACCGAGATGCTATCGACGTTCCCTTCAAAATAGGTTTTCTCAGGGACGATGATCTTCAGTTTGAAATTGGAGGAGGTCATGCTTGTTTCTTTTCCAGGGTCTTGGCTTTTTCGACGGCATCATCGAAGGTTCCGACATAGGTGAAGGCAGCTTCGGGAAGCTTGTCTCCTTCGCCATTGAGAATCCTTCTGAAGGAAGAGATGGTGTCTTCGATCTTGACGAACTTTCCATCGAAGCCGTTGAATTTGGCAGCGACGAAGAAAGGCTGGGAAAGGAAGTTACGGATACGTCTTGCACGGTTGACGGTGAGCTTGTCCTCTTCGGAGAGCTCATCCATACCAAGGATGGCGATGATATCCTGAAGATCCTTGTATCTCTGGAGGATGGACTGGACCTGTCTTGCGACTTCGTAGTGTTCCTGGCCGACGACATTCGGATCAAGGAAGTTGGAAGAAGAGGCAAGCGGATCGACGGCAGGATAGAGACCCAAGGCTGCGATGGAACGATCCAAGACGGTCTTTGCATCGAGATGGGAGAAGGTGGTTGCCGGAGCAGGATCGGTCAAGTCGTCGGCAGGGACATAGACAGCCTGGATGGAGGTGATGGACCCGTCCTTGGTGGAAGCGATACGTTCCTGGAGCTGACCCATTTCGGTAGCCAGGGTCGGCTGATAACCGACGGCGGAAGGCATACGTCCCAAAAGGGCGGAGACTTCACTTCCGGCCTGGGTGAAACGATAGATGTTGTCGATGAAGAGAAGGACGTCCTGATGCTGGACATCACGGAAGTATTCGGCCATGGTCAGTCCGGAAAGACCGACTCTCATACGGACGCCAGGCGTCTCGTTCATCTGACCGAAGACGAGGGCAGTGTTGGGAAGAACACCGGTCTGCTGCATTTCATAGTAAAGGTCATTTCCTTCCCTGGAGCGTTCGCCGACACCGGCAAAGACGGAAATACCATGCTTTTCGGTGGCGATGTTATGCATCAGTTCCTGAATTAAGACAGTCTTTCCGACACCGGCACCTCCGAAGAGACCGACCTTGCCGCCCTTGATGTAAGGGCAGAGCAGATCGATGACCTTGATTCCGGTTTCGAAGATCTCGGCTTTGGTGGACTGATCCTGGAATTTCGGCGGATCGTTGTAGATGGAATGGGTCTGTTTGGCCTTGAATTCACCTTTTTCATCAATCGGTTGTCCGAGGACGTTGAACATTCTTCCAAGGACTTCCTTGCCGACAGGAACCTGGATCGGTGAACCTGTGTTGATGACTTTCAATCCACGCTGGATACCTTCGGTGGCACCCATGGAGATGCAGCGCACGGTATCATCACCGATGTGCTGGAGGACTTCCAGGACAAGTTCCTTTCCCTGACTGGTGGTTACTTTGAGAGCCATGAGAAGCGGAGGAATATTGTTTTCGCTGAAACGGACATCGATAACAGGTCCGATGGCCTGTACAATCACACCTTCATTTACATTCATTTGGGATTATCCTCCTTATTCTTCTTCTTTGCTGGCGTTGGCGCCGGCGACCACCTCGGTGATTTCCTGGGTGATGGCGTTCTGACGAGCCTTGTTGTATTCAAGCTGTAGCTTAGCCTGGATCTTGTCTGCGGAATCCGTTGCGGTTTCCATGGCGTTTCTTCGGCTGGCCAGCTCGCTGATTTCAGATTCCATCAATTTCTGATAGATGGAAGCATCCAGATAATGGGGAAGAATCTGATTGAGTATGGCATCCAGATTTGGTTCGAAGAGCGGTGTCTCAAGGCTTTCTTCCTTTTTGGCATCGATGCCTTCTTCTTCCGGTATGAGCGGCAAGAGGGTATGGAAGGTCGTCAGGAAGGTCAATGAGTTCTTATATTGGGTATAGACGAGGACGACTTTTGAATAATTGCCTGTCTTATACATCCTGACAAGAAGATGTCTCAGCCTTCTGACGGCGGAATAGGAAAACGAATCAAGAAGATTCTGGAAGTCATCATAGGTCTTATGGGCGGAATTGGCAAAATGGGTGGCTGCCTTCTGACCGATGTACATGATTTCATCTTCATCTTTCAAGACAGGGTCGAGAGCTTTGAAGAGGTTGTAGTTGTATGCTCCGCAAAGACCCAGGGATGAGGAGACGACGATGTAGAGGCTCTTCCCTGTTTCGTAGGAAACCATGGCTTCCGGTTTTTTGGAATCGGAAAAATCGATTCCGGAGATGGTCCGGCTCATCGTTTCCTTCATGGCGTTGGCATAGGCGAAGTTGTCTTCGTACATTTTCTTCCATCTTTGATATTTCACGCTGGCAACAAGCTTCATCGCCTTGGTGATCTTCTTGGTGGAACGGATGGTGGCAATTCGTCGTTTGGTATTGACTAAGGATTCAGACATTAATGAAGCCCTTCAAGAACAGCCTTTGTAGCATCATCGATATGCTTTTTGGTTTCTTCGCTCAAAAGCTTGGTGTCATGGATGGAAGTATAGACATCCGGGAAGTTGGCGTGGATGAAAGAACGAATCTTCTCAAGAGCGGTATTGACTTCCTTCAGTTCCAAATTGTCGATGTTGTGGGACTGGGCAATATAGATTTCGATGACTTCATCTTCCATGGAAAGAGGAGCATATTGCTTCTGCTTGAGAACTTCCATAAGGATGGAACCATGCTGGAGGATGCCTTTGGTGGTACTGTCAAGGTCAGAACCGAATCTGGAGAAGTCCAGCATTTCGGTATAGTTGGCAAGCTCAATCTTCAAAGATGAGGCAACCTTCTTCATTGCCTTGATTTGAGCAGAGGAACCGACACGGGAAACGGAAAGACCGGAATCGACGGCCGGTCTCTGACCTTGGTTGAACAAGTCGGTCGTAAGGAAAATCTGACCATCGGTGATGGAAATGACGTTGGTCGGAATATAAGCAGAAATATCACCTGCCTGGGTCTCGACGATAGGAAGGGCGGTCATAGAGCCTCCGCCGTGCTCCTTGTTGAGCTTGCAGGATCTTTCCAAAAGTCTGGAATGGAGGTAGAAGATGTCGCCAGGATAGGCTTCACGGCCCGGGGATCTCTTCAAAAGGAGGGAAAGGGCACGATAGCTGACGGCGTGTTTGCTTAAATCATCATAGATGATGAGGACATCCTTGCCCTGTTTCTCCCAGTATTCACCCATGCTGGTTGCTGCATAAGGTGCAACATAAAGCATAGGAGCGGATTCGCTGGCCGAGGCGTTGACAATCACGGTATAGTCGAAGGCATCATGGTCCTTCAGCTTGGAGACAATCTGTGCGATGGTGGAATTCTTCTGACCGATGGCACAATAGATGCAGATGACATCTTTTCCTTTTTGATTGATGATGGTATCGATGGCGATGGCAGTCTTTCCAGTCTGTCTGTCGCCGATGATAAGCTCTCTTTGTCCCTTTCCAATCGGAATCATGGAATCGATGGCCTTGATGCCGGTCTCTAAAGGTTCGTTGACCGACTCACGGGACATGATGCTCGGAGCAGGAGCCTCGATGGGGAAATGATCGGCGGCGTTGATTTCGCCTTTGCCGTCAATCGGTTCACCGAGGGCGTTGACGACTCTTCCCAAAAGGGCATCACCGACAGGAACGGAGACGACTTTTCCGGTGAGTTTGACAGGATCACCTTCGAATACGCTTGTATCTTTGCCAAGCAAGACGCATCCTACGCTGTCTTCATTCAGGTTCATGACCATGCCGTAGACATGGTTCGGGAACTCGAGAAGCTCACCGTACATGGCTTTGTCAAGACCATAGATGGTGGCGATACCATCGCCGACGGAAACGACGGTTCCGACATCGCTTGTTTCAATCTTGTCTTCGTAGGAACTGATTTCTTTCTTGATGAGATTGCTGATTTGATCAATATCTGCCATGGCTTTGCCTCCTAATCCTGCACGACGAGTCTTTGACGTATCTGATTCAGTTTGCTGTCCAAGGAGTAATCATAGAGAGTGTCGTTGACATAGACTTTCATGCCACCGAGGACTTTTTTGTCGATCAAGACCTTGAAGACGACTTTCTTCTGATATTTCTTTGAGAACACATCGGATAGTTTTGATAGTGTCTCTTCCGATAATTCAAAAGGCGTATAGACCCTTCCTTCGAGGATTCCCTGATCTTCGTGGAAGAGGTGGTCGAAATTCTCTTTTATCTCCTGGAAGTATGAGATGACCTTCTTCTTGATGATGACCTGAAGGAAACCATAGGATGCAATATCGACATAGGGCTTGATGGCTTCATCAAGAAGCTTGTCCTTCTCATCCTTGGTCACCATCGGAGAGGAAAGGAATTTGACTGTCTCAGGTTCCTTTCTGAAGACATCGGAAAAGAATGTCAGATCTTTCTGGAAGGTCTGAATCCTGTCCTTCTCCTTGCCAAGGGAGAAAAAAGCAGCGGCATAATGTTTCAGAAGGGAATGATTCATAGGATTAATCTTCTTTCTTCATCTGGTTAAGGAAGTCATTGACTACCTTTTCGTTATCTTCTTCGTTGATTTCACGGCCCAAGATCTGCTTGGAAGCATCGATGGCGGTGTTGACGATGAGGTTGTGAGCCTGACGGTCAATCTGCTTCTGCCTTTCGGCAGCATCCTTTTCGCCTTGTGCGCGGATGTTATCGGCATCGGCATTGGCTTTGGCAAGGATGGCATCTGCTTTGACAGTGGCTTCCTTGGAAGCATCATCGACAATCTGCTGAGCCTGGACACGGCTGTTCTTGATGTTCTGTGCAGCCGTCTCTCTGTCGGCATCGGCGTATCGTTTTGCGCACGCTGCATCCTGGATGTTCTTTTCGACGGCATCCTGTCTTGCCTTGAGCTTTGCCTTGATCGGTTTGAAGGCAAACTTAAAGAAGACGAATACCATGACCAGGAATGCGCCAAGCTGGGTCAGGGTAATCCAAAGATTGGGAAGTGCATTTGCGACAGCATCGGAAATGGACCCCGTAATGCCGGAGGTATCGCAGGAAGTCAATACCAGGGTGGAAGCGATGAAAAGTAACGAAGCTTTGAACTTCTTCTTCATCTTGTTCCTTTCTTTAGGCGCCGAAAGAACCAGGACCTGCAACGAAGATGAGAAGAATGGCTAAGACCAAGCCGTAGATGGCGACGGTCTCGCAGAGGGAAACGCCCAAAATCATACTGGAACGGAGGGTTCCGGATGCTTCCGGGTTTCTGGCCATACCCTTCAATGCAGAAGAGCAGACAAGGCCTTCGGCGATGGAAGACATAGACATACCGATAAGGATGATGCCGACGCCGAGATAGAGAAATCCGGCTGCAGTGTAGGCGTTATCGGCTGCGCCTTCCGCTAATACGACCAACTGATTCAATAAATTCATGATAAGCCTCCTTTAGATTCACTGGCTTCTTACATTGATGCTTTGAGAGTGGTAGCTTTGGCCATCTCTTCCTGAGATTCCTCTGATGGTGCTTCCTGTGCTATGTCCATCATGGTGATCATCACGAAGACCAACGACTGTATGAAACCGCTGAAAGCGTCGAAGTAAGCATGCATGAAAGGCATGATGACAGGACCGGCAATGAGACCGAATCCTCCACCGATGTTTGCCAATGCGTTATAGAGAAGAGTCATGATGCAGTATCCGGCAAAGGAGTTGCCGAACAACCTGATTCCTAAGGAAATCATCGGTGAGAAGTTCGTGACAAGAGGAATGAGAGGAGGGAAGGTGAAGACGAACTGCTTCCAATAGTTGAACTTCTGAGCCCTCAATTTGGTAGCTTCGATCATCACGACGGTGATGAAGCTGATGGAGAGGGTGAAGGCAAGGTTCGTAAACGGATTGGGAAGGGCAGTGAACAATCTGGTTTCATTGTAGATGTAACCATCCGCCTTGCTTCCGATGAAGAAGAAATTCGGAATGCCCATCATACCGATGAAGAATCCGATGAAGATATACATGAACAAAGGCATGATATATCCGGCAAAGTTGCCAAACCATCTAGGACAATGCATCAGGCCGTTGACCTGTTTGTCTGCCCAGTCGATGACGGTCTCTGCGATATTGACGATACCTTTTGGCTTTTCAAGGGGATCGACATTCTTTTGCTTGAAATAGATGACAAACGAAAGAATGATGATGATAAGCATCGTCACCATGCTCACGAGGAATTCGGGAGAAATCATCTTGGCAAATTCTGGATTTAAGACGTTATCGAAGTTCATTCTTTTTTATTCGTCCTCTTGATATCGGCTTTGGATTGGATAATATACAAAACAGCAACAATATTATAGATAAAAATCACTTCAAGAAAAGGGATAAGAAGAAAAATCGACGCGACATTTTCCTTTAGGTACGGAATGTAATACCAAAGCAGGGCCGGTATGAGGATGGCAAGGATGTCCAACAGATATCTTCCGATGATGGAAAGAACCAGAAGGAAGACATGCCTGTTGGTTTTCTTCGGTACTTTATAGAAGGTAAGGAATATAGGAATCAGGAAAGGAGCCGGTACGATCGTGAGTATGGCATATCCGAATAGCCTCAGGCAACATAAAACGATGACGGCGATGAGTAATACCATATATAAGGAAGAGAATGTGATGATGAGGTTTCTTTTCTGTCTGTCCATACCAATACTATAGCAAAAAACAATGGATTTGTGTTGGTATAAGGTTGTCATGGAGGTAGGCCTGCCCTTTGCTTGGATGAGGTTTTTTCGAAAAGTGAAAAAATCTGTTGACATCAGCCTTGCCCTTCGGTAGAATATTCAAGCTTTGGGCATTTAGCTCAGCTGGGAGAGCATCCGCTTGACGTGCGGAAGGTCACAGGTTCGAGCCCTGTAGTGCCCACCATTCAAAGCATGAAATTCTCCCAAGATGTTCTTGGGAGATTTTTGTTTACGGAGCAGTACTCAAGCGGCTGAAGAGAACGGTCTTGAAAACCGTCAGCAGGCGAATAACCTGGCGGGAGTTCAAATCTCCCCTGCTCCGCCATCGTAAATCACACGGAGGAATCCGTGTTTTTTATTTTTTCACTCACATAAACGACTTTATATGGAGTTTTCTTGATAAAAATAGGTAAGTTTAATTATAATGCTATTGAAAAATTCTTACGTATGCGGAATAAATATTCAGTGGAGGCTTTATGCAAATCATAGAAAGAGATTCCTATTTACAGAAACTGATTAATAAAAGAGGCAATGGTCTTGTCAAAATTGTTACGGGTATAAGAAGATGTGGAAAATCTTTCTTGCTTGATCCTTTGCTTAAAGATTATTTGATAGGGGAAAAGGTACAAGAAGACCATATCATTAAATTGGACCTGGATGAAAGAAGAAACGAAAAGTACCGGAATCCTGATGTATTAGATGAATATGTCAGAAATCTAATCCAGGATGATCGAATGTATTATCTTTTGTTGGATGAAGTTCAGAAAGTTGATGACTTCGAGTCCGTTTTGAATGGGTTCCTGCATATTCGGAATCTGGATGTTTATGTGACAGGAAGCAATTCTAAATTCCTGTCTTCTGATATTGTTACGGAGTTTAGAGGAAGAGGTGATGAGATCAGAGTGTTTCCTTTGTCTTTTTCGGAATTCACTTCCGCCTTTAACGGGACGACAGACGAAGCGTGGCAACAATACGTCACTTACGGAGGTATGCCTAGAATTGTTTTTTGTGCGGACGAAGCCGAAAAAAGCCATTATCTAAAACAGCTGTTTGAAAAAACATACATCTCCGACATCATTGAAAGAAACAAGGTTCAAAGAACGGACATCCTGGATTCCCTTGTCAATATTCTATCTTCTTCCATCGGTTCTCTTACTAATCCCAACAAACTATTGAACACATATGTCAGCAGCGGAGTGAAAGATATATCCATAAATACAATAAATAAATATCTGGGTTATCTGCTCGATTCTTTCTTGATTGAAAAATCGGAACGCTATGACATCAAAGGGAAAAAGTACATTCATACTCCCTTTAAGTTTTATTTTTCTGATATCGGGTTAAGAAATTCAAGATTGAATTTCAGACAGCAGGAAGAAAATCATATCATGGAAAACATCCTATTCAACGAACTCTTATTCCGCGGATACAATGTGGATGTAGGTGTTTTGCCAATCCGGGAAGGAAACGACAAGAAACAGGTGGAAATCGATTTTGTGTGCAACCAGTTCAATAAGCGGTATTACATACAGTCATCATTGTCGCTAGACACAAGAGAGAAGACAATTCAGGAAGAAAGACCACTGCTGAATGTACCGGATAATTTCAAGAAAATAATCGTGGTCAAGGATAGTATTAAGCCGTGGATAACGGAAGAAGGAATTTCTGTTATCGGAATAAAGGAATTCCTCTTGAATAAGAACAGCCTGGATATCTGAGAGTGGGTTTAAACAAGAATTAAAAGGGAAAACACCACATTACGACATTACGGACTTTTCATAGTTATGAAGTTTTTAAGACAGTTCGGAAAAATACACTACTGCTCCGCCATCGAAAATAGCACGGAGAAATCCGTGTTTTCTTTTTCAATCATTTGACGTACTTGATAATGTACGTTCTTTCCTGTATAATCATAAAGAGGTGGAAAGTATGGGAACAACAAATGTTACTGAATTAAGAAAGAACCTGTTCAATACCATTGATTCCGTTATTAAATACAACGAGCCGGTCCAAGTGACTACAAAAAATGGAAATGCAGTTCTTTTAAGTGAAGAAGATTACAATGCACTTTTGGAGACGGTTTGCTTGATGTCTCAGCCTGGATTGGTTTCTAAGATCAAGGAAGGGGAAAGGGAAAAAACATCCGAAATGGCTAAATTCAGTCCGAATGAGGAATGGTAAATGTGGACTGTCCTTTTTACCAAAAATGCTGAAAAAGACAAACCGAAATTAAAAGCAACCGGTTTAGAGAAGAAAACCAAGATTTTGCTGACATTGCTATCCGAAAACCCGTTTCAGACACCTCCTTCTTATGAAAAACTTGTTGGAGATTTGAACGGATACTATTCTCGTAGAATCAATATTCAGCATCGGCTTGTTTATCGTGTCGATTCTCAAAAGCATATCGTAATCGTTCATTCCATGTGATCACATTAGGAGCGATAAGGGGTTCGAATAAATCCTGTTTTGCTCCGCCATCGTAATTTCATGCGAACTTTCTATATCTGTAGAGAGTTTGTCGCATTGGAAGGCAAACTATCTTTAAAGTAGTTTGCTCATATCAAGTCACCTTAATCGGTGGCTTTTTTCTGTATGATGGGCATGCCATTGCTCTAGGGTGAAAGTCCCAATAGGCGTAGCT
>JAJVUU010000108.1 GCA_021621525.1 Caryophanales bacterium | reverse complement strand
AAGGTTACCTTACAAGCTATGTTATCTATTTTTACACATACTTTTATTTACTGCCATTTTAACGCCATTATGTATAGAAATCACTGCATTTCAAGTGGTTTTGTCTTCCATGTTCTCTTTCATATTGGAAACAACTACTTCTTTTGATAGAATGGATTCAACAAGGATAACTTTCCGAAAGAATAAATGATGAAAAGACATGGATTCGAAAAAAAGTTCTGCATTCTTCTATCAGGAGGGCTTCTTCTTACTTCCCTGCTTTCTGGTATGCTTCTTACCTCCTGTAACATCTCCACTACGTATTTTGAGAAAAAGAAAGCCTATTCCAAGCAGGAGCTGAATCAGATCAAGGAAAACAGCTTCACTTCTCTAAATGACTTTGCTTTACCTTCGGCTTCTTTGAAGGAAGGAAACGTATCCTCTTCCTATATCTCGGCTGTAAAAGATTTTGCCTTCCAGGTCAGCAAGGCTCAGGATTCTTTTTCCTATGCACCTTTGAATCTTTATAACACTTTAGATACCATTTCTGATGTCGCAAAGGACTCTTGCCTTGAAAAGCTCGATTCCCTTTTAGGTTTAAATAAAAAGACAAGGTTGGAAGCCTATCAGAATCTATATCCCTTGGATTTCTATATGAATGAGAGCGGCATCATGAAGATGTACCAAAGCATGTATTTCCAAAGTGGGTACGAAGTCAACTCTTCTTTTGTTTCTTCTCTCACAGACAGATTCACCATGGCCTATCAATGTGACTTACATAATACCGACAACCAGACTCGCATCTGTGACTGGATCGACGAAGCGATGGATGAAAAGAACTTCATCCGTAAGGATGGTCTGGAAATCAACGAAGATTCCATGGCCTTGCTTGTCAGCACTCTCCTTTTCGATGGCAAATGGCATTCCCGTTATCTTTCCGACGACAGCTATGAAGAGTCTTTCTATAACCAGGATGGCAAAACCTCCAAGGTCGATTACATGAAGCACTCTGCTTTCTCGACCATCTATGATTATGGAGACTACTTATCCGTCTATGACAGATATCAGAACGGGGAGACGATTCAGTTCCTTGTCAGCAAAGACAAAAAAGACCTCATCTGGGATCTTATCAAGGATGTCAACTTCTACAAGGAAGACGAGACCAAAAAGATGGAAGGAGGGAGAGTCGTATCTCTGTCCGTACCAAAATTCGATGTGACAGCTACGACGGATTTCCTTCCGGTGCTTAAGAGACTTGGCCTCTCCGAACTGAAAAACAAGGATTCCCATGTTTTGGATGACATGTTTAAAAACCTTGACAGCAAGGATTCGGTTTATCTTTCCATGCTGAAGCAGAAGAATGTCACCACATTCTCCGAAGATGGAACAATGATCAAATCAGCCACCATTGCCGGTGTCGGCAAAAATTCCGTCGATAGCTATATCGATACCCTGGAACTCAGGCTAGACCATCCTTTTGTCTATACTGTCTATGACAGGGCAGGCATTCCGATCTATACCGCCAGGGTCGATCATTTCTGAAGATATTGTCCATATTTAATGAGGATATGTCTAAAAAATCATAAAAAACATCATCTTTCTTGGTAAAGAAAGCATCCCTTTTCATGGGAATCGATGATGCCGACAGCTTGCAAGAAAGAATATATGGTTTTGCTTCCCACATATTTCATCCCACGTGATTTCAGATCCTTGGAAAGCCTGTCCGACAGTTCATTGCCTGTCCTATCTGTTTCGTGAATCACCAGGTCTTCTGAAAACAGCCTCAGATAGGAATGGAAAGAACCATATTCCTTTTGAATAACAGCAAAGATGAGGCTGTCTTTGATGATTGCTTCTATCTTTTTCCTGTTTCTGATGATACCAGGATCATGGGATAGTTCATCCACTTTCTTCTTGTCATACCTACAGACTTTTTCGATGGAAAAGCCGTCAAAGGCTTTCCTGATATTCTCCCTTTTGTTGAGGACACACTCAAAGGACAGTCCACCCTGGAAGATTTCCAGGATGAGCATTTCATATAAATAGACAATATGAAGTGACCTCTTGTCTTGCCAATATCGTGGATTATGCTAGATAA
>JAJVUU010000047.1 GCA_021621525.1 Caryophanales bacterium | reverse complement strand
CTGAGCTGCCGCGATCTGGCTTCTCCGTAGTCAATGCCTTAAGTTAATGACATTGTCCTATAGGTGGCAGTTTTTTTCTTGAAGTATATGCAATCATGAACTAAAATGTTTCAATTCACCTATATTCTTAACCAGGAGGTTTTTAACATGAACATTTGGCATGATATGGATTCTTCCAAAGTCACCCCGGAACTTTTCACTGCCGTCGTCGAGATTCCCAAGGGTTCCAACTGCAAATATGAGCTCGACAAGAAGACCGGTCTCATCAAGCTTGACCGTCTCTTATATACCGCCACGCACTATCCGGCAAACTATGGCTTCATCCCACTCACCTTCGCCCAGGACAATGACCCTTTGGACGTCCTCGTCCTCTGTGACGAACCGCTTGTTCCTCTCTGCGAGGTAGAAGCAAGACCTATCGGCATGGTCCGTATGGTTGACCAGGGATACATCGATGAGAAGATCGTCGCCGTCTGCACAGGCGATCCCTTCTATTCCCATTTCGAAGACATCAAGGAGCTTCCCTCCTTCGTCGGAAATGAAATCCGTCATTTCTTCAGGGTCTACAAGAACCTCGAAGGCAAGGTGACCCAGGTCACTGCCATCAAGGGAAAGGAAGATGCCATCAAAACCATCCACAATTCCATGCTTGCCTACAAGGATTACAAGGAAGGCAAGTTCAAGGCATATAAGCCTGCCTTCCAGGAAGGCGAGCCTATCACCGAGAAGGTCGCCGAAAGAATCCTCTGAAAACTGACTCCCACGCCTGAGACAGGCATGGGAGTTTTTCAATCGTTTCAGTTGACTTTTGAAATGAAAAAGAATAATCTCAATATACCCCTAGGGGGTGTCTAAGGAGATTACGATGAAAGAAAACATCAAATATCATGTATCCGGCATGACATGTGCAAGCTGCGTCGCACATGTCGACAAGGCCGTAAGAAGCCTGAAAGGCGTCAAGGACTGCAATGTGAACCTGTTGACCAGTTCCATGCTTGTATCCTACGAAGACAGCGTCAAGGATGAAGATATCATCAAGGCCGTGGAAAAGGCAGGTTACCAGGCAAGCTTTCCAGGCTCAAAAAGCAAGACCGGAAGCCTTGATGAGGATTTCAAGGACACGGAGACACCAAAGCTTCTCAAGAGGCTGATTATCTCCCTCGTCCTTCTTGTTCCCCTCTTCTATATCGGCATGGGATATATGCTGAACATGCAATACCATCAACCGATATTTCCGCTTGGAGCATTCGGAGAAAACGAGCTCCTTGTCGGACTGACGGAGATGTCCCTTGCCCTGGTCATCATGTTCGTCAACAGGAAGTTCTTCACTTCCGGAATCAAGGCACTGATCCATAGACAGCCCAACATGGATACCCTCATCGCCTTAGGTAGCGGAGTATCCTTCCTCTATTCCTTCATCATGATGTTTGTCATGACTTTCTATGCCAAGGAAAACAACTGGTCCGAAGTCATGAGGGCAAGCATGAACCTCTCTTTTGAAACCTCAGGCATGGTTCCTACCCTCATCACCATCGGAAAGACCTTGGAATCCTATTCCAAGGGAAGATCCACGGATGCCATCAAAGGTCTTCTCGACCTTGCGCCGAAGAATGCCCATGTGATAAGAGATGGAAAACAGGTGACCATCCCTATCGATGAGGTGAGACTTGAAGATACCTTCATCGTCCTTCCGGGGGAGAACTTCCCGGTCGATGGCATCGTCATCGAAGGAGAAAGCAGCGTCAACGAATCCGCCTTGAGCGGAGAATCCCTTCCGGCAGATAAAAGCACAGGAAGCAAGGTCTCTGCCGCAACAACAAATCTCAACGGCAGTCTCACCTGCAAGGCAACCAGGATTGGAAATGATACGACCTTGCATCAAATCGTGAAAATGGTGGAGACGGCTTCATCGACGAAAACCAAAATCAGTCGCATTGCCGACCAGGTAGCCGGTATCTTCGTTCCCATCGTCATGTCTATCTCCCTTCTCGTCTTCCTTTGCTGGCTCATCTTCGGAGGAGACTTCGTCTCATCCTTGGGAGAGACGACCAGACTTACCTATGCCATCGAAAGAGCCATCTCCGTCCTTGTCATCTCCTGTCCCTGTGCCCTTGGTCTGGCAACCCCGGTAGCCATCATGGTCGCAAGTGGCAAGGGAGCCAAAAACGGCATTCTCTTCAAGACAGCCTCTGCCATGGAAGAGACCGGCAAGGTAGACTTCGTCGTCCTTGACAAGACAGGCACCATCACCAAGGGAAAACCGGAAGTAAAGGAACTCTGCCCTGTCGGAATCAGCGAAGAGAATCTTCTTTCAATCGCCTGCTCCTTAGAAGCAAAAAGTGAGCATCCCCTTTCCAAGGCCGTCACTGAAAAAGGAAAGGAAAGAAATATTCCTGTCTCATCCTGCCAGTCCTTCCAAAGCCTGCCTGGCCATGGCATCAAGGGAACGATGGACGGCGTATCCTATTTTGCCGGAAACGAATCTCTGATGAAGGAACACTCTCTCATGACAGAGGAAGTCGCCCTTCTAGGAAAGGAACATGCCAAGAAAGGGGAGACTCCGCTCTTCTTTGCCAGGGAAGACAGCCTTCTTGGTGTCATCTTCGTTGCCGATTCCCTCAAGGAAGATTCCGCCTTGGCAATCAGCAAGATACAGGAGAGTGGCATCGAGGTCGTCATGCTGACAGGTGACAATGCCACCACTAGCAGAGTCATCGCAGACGAGGTCCATATCCATCACGTCATCAGTGACGTGCTTCCTCAGGGAAAGCTCTCCGTCATCAAGGAACTCCAGAAATATGGAAAGGTCGCCATGGTCGGAGACGGCATCAACGATGCCCCGTCATTGACTCAGGCCGACATCGGCATCGCCATCGGTGCCGGAAGCGACATCGCCATCGACTCTGCCGACGTGATCTTAAGCAAGTCGACCCTGATGGATGCCTTCAAGGCGATACAGCTTTCCAGACAGACACTGAAGAACATCAAGGAAAACCTTTTCTGGGCCTTCTTCTACAACATCGTCATGATTCCGATTGCAGCCGGTTGCTTCTCCGCCATCGGACTAGCCAAGCTTCGTCCATGGATGGGAGCTGCCAGCATGGCCTTAAGTTCCCTCTGTGTCGTCTTGAATGCCTTGAGATTGAACCTCTATTCCTTCAAAAGGACAGGAAGAAAGCATACCAAGACATCCTTCCCGGAGAGTCTTTCTTTCGATAGCATCACAAACGAAGACAAACTTCAGGTCAGGACGATGAAAATCAGCGACATGATGTGTGAAAACTGTGTCAGCCATGTCAAAAAAGCGTTAGAATCCCTGAAAGGTGTCACCAAGGCTGATGTCAGCCTGGACACCTTGAAGGCTAGAATAACCTTGAGTCAGGATGTCGATGACGAAGTCCTGCTGAAGGCCGTCAGGGAGGCCGGATATATGCCGAAAATGGTTCATGAAAAGGAGGAAAGATAAAATCATGGAACAGATTGCTCTTGTCAAAGGAATGAAGTGCACCCATTGTGAGATGCATGTCAAGGAGACTCTCTCTCAGATTCCCGGTGTCAAGGAAGTCAAAGCCGATCACGTCAAGGGAGAGGTGAGTATCATAAGTGATGCTCCGATCAAGATGGAAGCCATCAAAGACGCTCTATCCAAGACCAAGTATCACTTCGAAGGACTCAAGTAAGATGAAGGCCGACCACGACAGCATCAAGAAGAAAATCAACATCGCCAAAGGACAGCTTGAAGGCATCTCGAGGATGATTGACAACGACTGCTACTGCATCGATGTCTCCAACCAGCTTCTTGCCGTCATCAGCCTTCTTAAGCATGCCAACAACGACATCATCAAGGCCCATCTGGAGCACTGCGTCATCTCTAGCAAAGACAGTGAGGATTTAAAAGAGAAGATGAAGGAAATCGAAGGCATCCTTTCCAGGATGTCTGACTGACGGCTGCCTCCGGGTAGCCGTTTTCCTTTCTTTCTTCTACGCCTCATCCTTTTTCCTGATATAATATTTTCACACAGGAAGCAAAGAAACATGAAAGACAGGACACTGGAAGCAAACGACATCGTAAGACACTTCAAAAGAGAGACGGTCGACCCTCATACCACGAAATATCTCTATAAGATCATCGGCATCGCAACCCATTCCGAGACAAAGGAGAAAGTCATGGTCTACCAGGCTCTCTATGATGATTTCGGGCTGTATGTAAGACCGCTTGACATGTTCATGTCCAAGGTGGACAAGAAAAAATACCCTGACATCCATCAGGAATACCGGTTTGAGAAGACCAAGCTGTCCAAGGAAGAACAGCAATCCGTCTTCGAACAGCTTTCAAAGCTATGAACGAACTTGATTTCTGCCCCAAATGCGGAAAGAAGCTCTCCGAAAGAGAACTTCCCATGGAAGGGAAGGTGAAGTATTGCAAGGCATGCAAGGAGTTTCACTTCCCCATCTTTTCCATAGCCGTATCCCTTCTGGTTCTCTCTCCCGATGAGAAGGAAATCCTTCTCATCAAGCAATACCATCAGGATAGATACATCCTTGTCGCAGGATATGTCAACAAAGGAGAGGATGTCGAGGATGCCTTGCTTCGTGAACTCAAGGAGGAGACCGGTCTTCAATCAGAAAGATTCTTCTTCAACCATTCCCACTATTTCAAAAAAAGCGAGACCCTCATGCTGAACTTCACCCTCATCGCCAAGGACAAGAACGTATCTCCAGACTGGGAAATCGATTCCTATCGATGGTTTCCCTTCAAGGAGGCTGTCGAGCAGATTGCTCCGGATTCCTTAGCCAAGGAATTCCTCCTAGGCTATCTAAACAAAGATTATCATTTCAAGGACTGATGACATGAACCCAATCAAAACCATTGCCTTCCGGTCATACCAGAAGACCCTGTATCTTTTATCGAAGCTGATTCATTTTCCGATTCCGGAAGTCTTTCACAACCTGAATGACATCCTTGAAATCCTGAAGAAGGAAGAAAAGGCAAAACCGGTCCTGATTGCCGGAAAGACGATATCCAAAAAAGAAGAAGTGGTTTCTCTCATCCGTCTTCTTCAGGACAACAACATATCTCCTTTCCTCTATGACAGAGTCTCCTCTGACCCTGACAGGAAGAGTATCGAGGACCTTGCCACCTTCTATCGCTCCAATGGATGTGACTGCATCATCGCTATCGGCGGAGGCAGCAGCATGGATGCCGGAAAGGCTCTTGCCGTACGTCTTCTCTATCCTAGGAAGCCTCTCGAGAAGTTTGCCGGAATCCTCAAGGTGAGAAAGAAGACTCCTCTTCTCATCGCCTGTGCAACCACGGCCGGAACCGGTTCGGAAGCCACGATATGCTCTGTCATCACGCAAGAAGAGGAAAACTACAAGTTTGCCATCAGTGACCCTGTCTTGACTCCAAAATATGCTATCCTGGATGACAGGTTTCTTAAAAGCCTTCCCAAGAAGGTCATCGCCGACTGCGGAATGGATGCTCTTTGCCATGCCTTGGAAGCCTATCTTTCCTGTAGCAGCACACCTTTGACAAGAGAATACTCCTTGACTGCTTCGAAGCTGATCCATGAAAACCTTGCTTCCTTCTATCTGGATAGCAGCAACCAAGATGCAGGAAAGGCGATGCTTGAGGCATCCTTTGATGCCGGTGTCAGCTTCACCAGAGCCTATGTCGGATATGTCCATGCCTTGGCCCATGCCATCGGCGGAAGATATCATATCGCCCATGGAAGATGTATCGCCATTTTGCTTCCCTATGTCCTAAGAGCCTATGGGAAGAAAGCGGAAAGAAGGCTCTCTGAAGTCTATGACGTCTTCTATCTTGATAAGAAGGATGTATCCATGAGATCCAAGGCTGATATGCTGATATCAGAGATTGAAGACATGAACAGAAGGATGGATATTCCTTCTTCCTTCCAAGGGCAGCTCAAAAAAGAGGACTTCGCAAGTCTATCCAGACGCGCCTATAAGGAAGCAAATCCACTCTATCCTGTTCCAAGGCTCCTGGACCAGGAAGAACTGACGAACATCCTCATCCAGGCAAACCATGCTTAAGAACACCTTCCGCCGGTATTTTTCAAACCTGAAGTATATCTGGATTCCTTTTCTGACCTTCTTTTCCTTCCTTGCCATCGCTCTTCTGGTCCTCTATCTGACATCCAAAGATACCTTGAAGACATTCATCGAGAATGCTGATTCCTTAGGCAGCGGTTCTCTGTCCTATGCCGAATACTTCAGCAATCTCTTTTCAAAGCTGGATTTCAAGAATCGGTTCCTCCCTTCTTTGAAGACCCTTTTCAGCATCGAATTCTTCCAGGAGATGTTCTTAGGCATCAATTCCATGATCGAGATGGAATCCGGTTCCGACAAGATCCTGCTTCAGATCTATGAAGGAACGATGCAGAGAGAACTTCAGAGAAATCTCATCATCTGCTATGCCGTTCTCTTTCTGGGTCTTTATCTTTCAAACTTCCTCACCCATTATATCCTCTATAAGAAGAACATCCAGAAGAAGCTGATTCAAAGCATCCTCTCCCTGCTTTTGGATTCCCTGGTGATATCCTCTATCCTATCTTTGGCTACCTATCTGTCAGAAAGATACGTCATCGCACCCATTCTTTCCTATCTTGTCATGATTCTCCTTCAGTTCTTCCTCTCCCTGTTGAAATCCTGGATCATCTTTTCCAAAGGCAAGGTGAAGTTCAGCAAAGCAATCAGCATGAAAAGCCTTCTGTCAAGCATATCGAGTCATCTTCTCATCCACCTTCTATCCTATCTCATCTTCCTTGTATTATACTTCCTATTAGGACCTCTTCTTTCCTTCCTATGCTTCGTCCCTTTATACTGCTATACCAAGAACATCCTCTCCCTATCCTTGGATACCTATATCGATGAACTGCGCCATGAAAAAAAGAACGTATCTCTGCATTGACCTGAAATCTTTCTATGCCTCGGTCGAATGTGTCGAAAGACATCTCGACCCTTTGAAGACCAATCTCGTCGTAGCCGACTTGTCAAGGACGGAGAAGACCATCTGCCTAGCCGTATCCCCTTCTTTGAAGGCCTATGGCCTAAAAGGAAGATCAAGGCTTTTTGAAGTCATCGAAAAAGTGAAGCAGATCAATCAGGAAAGGAAAAAGAAATGTCCCTATCCTGATTTCCTTGGAAAGAGTGTCGATGATGACATCTTACGAAACAACGATGAACTTGCTCTGGACTACATCACGGCAACACCCAGGATGCATCGATATATCGAAGTCAGCAGCGACATCTACGCCATCTATCTGAAATATGTCGCAAAGGAAGACATCCACGTCTATTCGATCGACGAAGCCTTTCTGGATGTCACGGACTATTTGAAGAACGTCAATTTGGATACCCATGAGCTATGCAGAAACATCATCAGGGACATCTATCAAAAGACGGGTATCTCCGCTACCGGAGGTATCGGAAGCAACATGTATCTTGCCAAGGTTGCCATGGACATCATCGCCAAGCATGTCAAAGCAGACAAGGAGGGCGTAAGAATCGCTGAACTGGACGAATCAAGCTACCAGAAGAAACTGTGGAGTCACAGACCTCTGAGTGACTTCTGGAGAGTCGGAAAAGGATATGAGAAAAGATTGGAACGCATGGGTCTATATACCATGGGTGACATCGCCAGATGCAGTCTGGGATCAGACGATGACTATTACAACGAAGACCTTCTCTTTGATGAATTCGGCGTCAACGCCGAACTCCTCATCGACCATGCCTGGGGATATGAGCCGACGACGATAAAGGATATCCACGACTATCATCCGAAAGAGAATTCTCTCTCCTTAGGCCAGGTCATCCACTGTCCCTATGACTATCTAAAGACAAGAACCCTCATCATCGAGATGGCTGAGGAAATCTCTCTGAAGCTTGTCGAAAAGAATTTCCTATGTGACTCTGTAAGCCTCTTTCTCATCTATGACGTATCCAATCTCAAGGAAGATAGCTTCCATGGAACCATCAAGAAGGACTACATGGGAAGAGACATGCCTAAGCCTGATAGCGGAAGTCTGAGTTTTCCCTACACTTCATCGACAAAAGAGCTACGAAAGCAGTTCCTGTCCCTCTATGACAGGATCTGCAACAGGTCGCTTCTGCTAAGGAAAATCAATCTGGGCGTACACCATCTTAAGACGAAGGAAGAAGTCATTCAGGAAAATAAAGAAGAGAACGTACAGCTCAGCCTCTTTGATAACGAGGATATCAAAAAGAAGGAAGATGAAGAAAGAAGAAAAGAAGAAGAGAAGGAGATTCAGGTCCAGAAGGCTCTCCTCTCCATCAAGAAGCGCTTTGGCAAGAATGCCGTATTGAAGGTTGAAGACCTTCTGGAAGAAGCCACCACAAAAGAGAGAAACGACCAGATCGGAGGACATAAGGCATGAATGACATCCATGATTATCATAACATGTACGGTCTTTCAAGGCCAAAAAGCAGGCATAGGAAGATGGATAGACTATCCAGGGCAGCCCAGTTCTCTCCCTTTGCTGCATTGAGCGGATACGAAGATGCTTTGAAGGAAAAGGAAAGGACCTTCCTTGAGAAAAGGGAGATCAGCGAAGAAGAAAAAGAGAAGATCAACCTTGCTCTCCTTCGGATCCAAAAGGAAATCCATCAGAAAAGCCTTCCTATCGACATCCTCTATTTCAAAAAGGATGAGGTCATGGAAGGCGGAGAAGAGATACATAAGAAGACAGACGTCATCAAGATGGATGAAGAAGGAAGCTTCCTTCTTTTAAAGGATTCCTCCAAGGTCCCCTTTGAAGACATCTATTCCTTGAAGATATTATCCTACTCGTCTAGGAACTGACAGTAGGAACGGACATTCTTTGCTCCCTGGAGGAAGTATTCCTTCTCTTCTTCAAGAAGACTGAGTTCGATGGTATTCCTGATGCCGTCCTTGTTCAATACGCAAGGTGTGGAAAGGAAGAGATCCTTGACTCCATACTCCCCCTGAAGAAAGGTGGATACGGATAGGACTCTGTCTTCGTCTGCAAGGATGGCCTTGACGATGCTGGTAACAGAACTTGCGATGCCATAGCAGGTATTCCCTTTGCGATGCATGATTTCAAAGCCGCCGTCAAGCGTATCCTGAAGAAGACCTTTGAGGGTCTTTCCCTTCATCATCTCAGGATGATTCTTGACGATGTTGAGAATATTCTCTCCACCGACGGTCGCCTGTGAAAACACCGGAACGCTGTTTGCTCCATGTTCGCCGATGACCGGAGCAAAGACCGATTTTGGATCGACATCAAAGATTTCAGAGATTGTATATTCAAGCCTGGTGGAATCCAGAGTCGTTCCCGAACCGATGACATGGTTTCTGGGAAGACCCGACAGTTTCCATGCATAATAGCTCATGACATCGACAGGATTGGAGATGACGATCATGATGCCATGGAAATGATGTTCCTTGACTGAGCCGATGATGCTCTTCATGATTCTCTTGGAAGGAGCAAGGATATCAAGCCTTGAAGTGAGGTTCTTGTCGACCGGTGCACTTGCGGTGATGATGAGGATATCGGCATCCTCGCAATCCTCATATCCGCCGGCACGGACCTTGGCCCTGCGGCTCATGAACTTCGAAGCATGTTCCATATCCATGGCTTCTCCGACAGCCTTGTCCATATTCATATCGATGAGGACAATCTCACGGCAAAGCCCCTGATTGAGAAGAGTATAGGCACACATGCTACCGACATTTCCTGCTCCGACGATGACGACTTTATTCGAACAGATCATAGATATGCCTCCTTTTTATCCAAAGAATACTATCACAGAAGACCAGCATTGAAAAGGAAAACATCAAGCCTTTTTCCTCTTTCCATAGGGAATCCATTTCCTTGCGAAGATGATGCATAGCGGTGTCTCCATGAAGAGATAATACACCGGGATGCTGATAAGGACGATGAAACATACACCTAAGAAGGCAACAGACATCTGCTTCAAGTCAAAGGGAACATCCTCTCCTAGCATCCGATACCAGTCTGCAGCGATGAAATATTTATATAATTTGATGCCGATTTCCTGTTCCAGGAAGAGGATGACAAGTGTCATCCTTCCTAGGAAGACAAAGATGACATTCCCGATGGCATGGGCTAAAAAGAGGATTCCGGCAATACCAACAAAAGTCAAGGGAATCACATACTGATATGGAGAATAGAAGGCTCCGCTACCTGAAAAAGAGCTTCCTGAAAATTCCTTGAAGATAGCCTGAGAGGCAAAAAGAGAGAAGAGAAGCAGGAAGAAGGAGATACCAAAAGATACCCCTCTGTTCTGAAACAAGAAGGAATAGATTTTGTCATTCTTTCTATGGACAAGAAGATAGCCTAGATACAGATAGAAGGAACCGATGAAAGCCGTATCCATGCTCCAGGGAAGGAAGACATGGACATACTGGTTATAGACAAGAGACAAGGCTAGGACGACCAGGTCAAGAAGGAAACCTACCTTGAGATTGTCCCTGCTTAGGAGGATGATTCCGTATACGATCATCTCGGCACAGAAGAGGCTGGGAAGATACCATAAGGAATAAACCCTGATCTCAGGACCGATATAGAAGAAAAGACGGTTGAAGAACCAATCCGGAGTCACCACAAGTCCTTCGACGGGAGCAAAGGAAATCTCCGCCACCAAAAGAAGGATAGCCAGGAAATAATATGGGAAGATGAACCTCCTCAGATTCCTGAAGGTGAACTTGGAGAAGTCCTTCTCCATGCTGAAGGCCATACCATCCAGAAAGAAGAAGAGAGGATTCAGAAAAGATTCCAAGAAGCAAATCTCCTGTGGAACAGCCCTGATATAGACATACACAAAAAGGAAGATCCGGATGAACTGTGCACTTAAGGTATGACAAGTCTTTTTCTGTTGCAATGTTGTTTCCATCATTTTGAACACGGAGACAATTATACCAACAAGGAGCAATGTTTCCTAAGGAAAATTGAAAAGACTGTTTCAAAAACCAAAGCCATCATAAGGATTCCCAGTGGTTTTTATCCAAAAACCTTCTTCATGAAACCATGCCAAAGAGGATAATGAACATCAACATTTTGTATTTATGTGCATAACGGCTCAAAAAAATTGGATTTTAGTCTCCGGAATGATCTGACGGACATAAACCATGTGAAGGCCTGGTATGATACATTCAAGCGAAAAATTTAGGATAGTTTCATGGATTGGAAGAAAAACCGGGCTGGTAAAAGAGCTTTGCTTGTCCAGGGAGCAAGACGAATCGGAAAATCGACCATCGTCGAAGAATTTGCCAAAAACGAATATGAGACATACATGCTCATCAATTTTCAATCAGACCTTCATAGAGTAGAGCAACTCTTAAAGAACGATATCTCCGATCTCGATACCTTTTTCAGAAACCCTCTTCATATCGTTCGCATAAACTCCTGGATGAATTCCAGACCAAATATTCGGATAAGGTCAGAAGTTCTTATGTCATTTACAGCAAGGACATAAAAAGAGAAGGAAACATCACTTATATTCCCTTCTATATGACCATGTTCTTATAAATAGGACAAACGAACCCAAAATGCCAACCGGTTTCCCGGTTGGCATATTTGATTTTGGATACGTTAGAATTTGACGTCGAGATCGAAGTAGCAGGCAGTGAGAAGCTTCTCCATCTCTTCCTGGGAAGGCTGTCTCGGGTTGGAACCGGTGCAGGCATCAGCGATGGCGTTCTTGGCGATGTCAGCAAGTCTGTCCTTGAAGACATTCTCCGGAACGAATCCCTGCTCCGTCGGATAGGAATCCTTTCCATAGTGGTTGATGGAATGAGGAATGTTGAGTTCGTCGTTCATGCCACGGAGATACTTGATGAGGAGCTGAACCTTTTCCTCGTCAGAGGTTCCGCCAAGCTTCATATAATCAGCGATGACACCATATCTCTTCAAAGCTTCCCGATTCTTGGCATTGAAGGCGATGACCTTAGGAAGATACATGGCATTGGCAGCACCATGGATGATGTGGGCACCAAAGTCTTCAAAGGCAGCACCGGTCTTGTGGGCCATGGAGTGGACGATACCTAAGAGAGCATTGGAGAAAGCCATACCAGCCATGCACTGAGCATCATGCATGACGTCACGGGAAGCCATGTCGCCATTGTAGGACTTAACCAGGTTGTGCTGGATGAGTTCGATGGCATGGATGGCAAGAGCATCCGTATATTCGCAATGAGCGGTAGAGACATAGGCTTCGATGGCATGGGTCATGGCATCCATACCAGTGTGTGCGACAAGCTTCTGAGGCATCGTTTCAGCCAGTTCAGGATCGACGATGGCAACATCAGGAGTGATTTCAAAGTCAGCGATAGGATACTTGATACGATCGGTATAGTTCGTGATGATGGAGAAGGCAGTGACTTCGGTTGCAGTACCGGAAGTAGAGGAGATGGCGCAGAAATGAGCCTTCTTTCTAAGCTGCGGGATACCGAAGACCTTGCACATATCCGGGAAGGTGATCTCCGGATATTCATACTTGATCCACATGGCCTTGGCGGCATCGATCGGAGAACCACCACCGATGGCGACAATCCAGTCAGGCTGGAACTTTTCCATAGCAGCGGCACCCTTCATGACGGTTTCGACGCTAGGATCGGATTCGATTCCAGAGAAGATTTCGACTTCAAAGCCAGCTTCCTTCAGATAGGCTTCTGCTCTGTCAAGGAAACCGAAGCGCTTCATGCTTCCGCCACCGACACAGATCATAGCCTTCTTTCCCTGGAGATGTTTCAGATTCTCAAGGGAACCCTTTCCATGATAGACATCACGGGGTAAAGTAAATCTCATAGGTAACCTCCTTAACTTGTGCCTGCCGGCACAATTACCAACAAAAAGATTACCATTGAAAAGGCTTTCATGCAATCATTTTTGAACGTTTTTCTGAAATTGGGCAATATGCAACCGATTACGCATTATTATTTTATAAAATGCGCACGATTCATTTATCAAAATGATATCCGTATGTCGCTTCATCTGAAGAAAGAGACAATATTTCTTCATTCTTCTTCGTCAGGACAAGATCAGCATGGCAGGTCAGACTCAAAGAGACGACTCTTTCCATCTTCCCGTCATGAAGTGTCTTTCTCTCCAGTTCATCGGCATCCCTTAGATGGATGTTGACGACATAATTTCCTTTCTTCAGGACAAGGTGTTTTCTTTTCTGATGCACCATCTCTGCATGGAGGAAGGAATACTCTGCCGTCTTTGTCTGAATCTGACAAGAGACATATCGAAAAGGAATGAGGCCAAATCGAAGATCAGAGACTATCAGATAGGCAGACTCCTCTCTTCCAATCATGGAAAGAGAAAGATATTCCCTGGGAGCATCTTCTCCATAGGAATATCCGTATCCTCCAAATCCGTCATCGAAGATCCACTGGTCTCCATTGACGTATAGGACACCATCCACCCTCATATAAGAAGCATCCAAGGTATACTTCATCTTCAAGGGAAGATGTCGACAATAGGACATGGCATCCTTCTTCATACCATGGTGATGAGAGAAATAAAGACGGCCATGGATTTCAAGACCATCTTCCCGGATATCAAAGAAGACTTCCTTCTTGGAAAAGCGAACCTGTCCCTCATCGGCAAGGAAGCCACTATATCCATCAAAAAGAATTTGGATTCTCTTTCCTTCCTGACTTTCAGAAAGGATGCAGAGAAGTCCTTTTCCTTCTCCGTTCATGACCTTCAGATAGGTGAGAACATTGTTTTCTTCCATGGATTTACCTCTCTTCCATTATAAGCCAGGAACATAAAGATAGGGAAAGAAGAATTCATATACCAGGAAAGTCACAATCCCCTGAGATTTCAGGAATCATCAATGATATCCATCATAACAGCTTGCCGTAGCTGAAAGTCTTGATGCCGTTTGTAAGCCTGACCTCCGTGGAATCCAGGGTGTTCCTCTCATGAAGAGCCCTTGCGATGTCGGATGCGAAGACCTTACCACCTTTCAGAAGACCCCAAAGAAGGTCGGCGACAAGCTTCTTCTCAGGCAGCGTGAATCCCTGAATGATTTCCTCCGCGAATTGTGAAAACCGCGCTTTCAAAGCGCGTACGGAATTGCTAAAATGGTTCATGGTCCCTCTCTTTCGTTTGATTTTTCTGGTATTGTGAGTACCCATGAAAATGATAAACGAAGAAGGGACTTTTACGATGATTTTTTTGATTTTGTGAATTTTCAGAAATCCATTCAGAAAACCCTGTGTTTATCGTGATTTTCCGGAATGAAAATAGGGTGGCTTGTAAAAAACATTAAGTCCTGACCTGCACATGCGTGCTGTAATTTTACTTTTGCAGTATAATTTCAAGCCGTCATGAATCCCATAGGATTCGTTGGAGGAGATGCGAAGTCCTAACTTGGCGGTTGCCTTCGCTTCTCCTCCAATGACGCAACCGCCACACATGAAAAACAACAGGCCAAGGACCCTCAGGGCCGCATTTTCGAAGACCACATTTGACGACAAGATCGGATCGATGATGTCATCCACCATCAGCGAATGGTATGACGCAAAGCATCCATATACCTCTGCGGAGGAGGTGAACCTCATCAACTCAATCCCAATCAGCCGGTGCCCGTACTGCCATTCACGTTTCGTTAAGAAATATGGAAAGAGGCGTGACGGCATCCAGAACTACTTCTGCAACAGCTGCGAGAGAAGGTTCAATCCTCTTACCGGGACTCTTTTCGACAGCAGAAAGATTCCTGTGTCGGAATGGAT
>JAJVUU010000046.1 GCA_021621525.1 Caryophanales bacterium | reverse complement strand
AATACCCTCGCGGGGAAGATAGCTGCAGCCGCTTTTTGCGTGTCGGGATTCCTGCCGTCCCCCCCTCGCCGGGCATGACGGATCTTATAAAAACATCTAATTAAAAAAGACTGCCTCTCTTATTCAGGGTTTGGCAGTCTTTTTGTTAATGCAATTTCCTTACCAGATTACAACTCTCTTCTTTGGTGATATGTACATTTTATCGGTTTCTTTTACATCAAATGCTTCATACCATTCTGGGAAGTTTCTAGGTTGAATATTTGCTCTTAGTTCTGCGGGTGCATGGACGTCATTTGTAAGCAACAAAAGAATATATTGTTCCTTTGCTTTCATGCACCAAATTCTTGCCCAATTTTTAAAATATGCCTGATAATCAACATTCTTCAATGTCTTCATGATGCTTAACGTCACCGATATTCCACCATTATCGGCAATATTCTCACTGACAATGAGTTCACCATTGACTTTTCCTCCATGGAACGGAATTCCATCCCATTCTTCAATCATTTTCTTTGTCAACGACTTGAATGATTCATAGTCTTTTTCAGTCCACCAGTTATGAAGGTTTCCTTTTTCATCAAACTGTGCACCATTATTGTCAAATGCATGAGAAATCTCATGACCTATGACAGCTCCAATGCCTCCAAGATTTTCACTGACTGATTGAGATAAAGAATAGAACGGTTTCTGAAGGATTGCAGCTGGGAATGTGATGTCATTGCTTGACGGATTATAACATGCGTTGACCATATGGCCAGGCATTCCCCATTTTGTTCTATCTACTGGCTTATTCAGTTCTTCAAGATTGTGAAGAATCATTTCTTTTGAAATTTTGTTGTCGGCTTTAAAAAGGGAATCATTTTCATTTACTTTCAATTTTGAGTAGAAAGAATCAATCTTATCAGGATATCCCATCTTTATTTCAATGGTGTCTAATTTTATGATTGCCTGCTTTTTTGTAGATTCTTCTAAGAAAGCATTAGCATCCATCTTCTTTTTGTATGTATCAATGATTTCTTTTACCAAATGGATGACATCTTTTTTTGCTTCTTCGCCAAAATACTTGCGACCATAGTAAACACCTACTGGTTCAGAAAATATCTGCGATACTTTTTGATAAGCTTGTTTCTCAAGAGTAGGTTCCTTGGCAATGCCTCTTAAAGTTCTTGTGTATACGCCTTGAAGTGTATGAAGTTCCTCGGATAAATCTCCGGCTGATCTTAGAAGGAATTTCACATAGGCCCAGTGTATATAAAGCTGGAAGGTATCTTTGCTGAAGTAGCCATTGAATTCTTTGATTGCCTTTGGATCATAAACGATGATGGTGGAAGGAAGCTTGTCCCCATAGAAGCTTTCCAACATACCCTTGAAATCGAAAGGTTTCAAATAAGAATTTACTTCTTCCAATGACATTGGATTGTAATTGTTTACATAATCAGCCCATTCTAATTGGCTCTTCACTTTTTTCGAAATTAGAGCATCAAAGGCTATCGTATCAGAAAGGAATGATCCCTGTTCTTCTTTGCTGAGATTTGTAAAGGAAAGGAGTTTTCTTGCCATATCAGCGTAAACATCCAACAGTTTTTTTCCAGAAGGATTGTCCTCGGAATAGTACGTTGTATCCGGAAGAATGATGTTTGGGCCTAAAATGACAAAGCTGTTCTTGGTTGCATCCTTCATATCTGGTTCAACACCAAAATTGATGGGAAGGTCAATGTTGTTTAAAGTGAATTCTTTGCTGAGTTCATTGAGCTCTTCGATGGAATTGACGCTTTTGATTTTATCGAGAAGAGGGAGGATTGGGTTGATTCCTTCCTGATTTCTTCTATCAATATCGAGTATTTTTTTATAAAGACTAAGGGCTTCTTTCATTTCCGGAATATCAGATGTGATTTTCCCATCTTTCATGTCTTTGAAATCAGACATCAATTTTTCTTCGACATCCTGGTCAAGTTTGGCAAAGCCGCCTGCAGTGGCTCTGTCATCAGGGATAACAGCTGATTCCAGCCATTTTCCGTTCACTGCCTGGTATAAATCATCTTGGATTCTAGGTAATTCCGACATTATAATATTCTCCTTTGAAACATTAATATTATATATGACTAACTATGAAATATCACGGAATAATACGATAATGCCGGCATCTGGTAGTATAATGTGTTGTTCCTAAGGTTCAAAACAATGGCAAAATATCATATCTTCAAACATCTTCATACAATCAACAAACATCGATTCTATGTCTTTTTGAGTTGTTTTCGATGTGGCATTCCTTTTCGTGGACTTGTGCATGATTTAAGCAAATATTCCCCTGCCGAGTTCTTTCCAAGTGCAAGGCATTACAATGGTAAGAAATCACCGATTGGAGAAGAAAGAAAAGAGGAAGGCGGTTATAGCAGTGTCTTTATTCATCATACAAGGAAGAATAGACATCACTATGAATATTGGGTTGATGTTACCACGGGGGATATTGTCTTATGTCCGATTCCATATGTCTTTGCCCTTGAAATGTGCTGTGATATGATTTCGGCATCCAAGGTATACAACGGCAAGGATTTCACCAGAGACAAGCCGCTTGCTTTTTTCGAAAAGACAAAGGACAGGTCGATGATGCATTCTCAGTCAAAGCGGTTTGTCGAAATGGTTTTGACAAGATATCGTGATACTGGATTCAAAAACATACGAAAAAAAGATACAAAAAAACTATATCAGGAACTTTATGAGAGCAACCATGCGATAGAAAAAATACTGGTGTTTTCAAAGTGAAAATCAGTTGTTCCAATGCGAAAGGGTGATTTTCCCCGTGGCACGTGTCTTTTTCATATCGATGATTCTTTGGTTGGAACTGCCACGGAAATTAAGTGTGATGTTATATAGCTCCTGGATGAATTTCCCGTCTACAAGGACGTCTATGTTGTCTAGAATCTCGTCGGTACATTCGATATGTCGACAACCATTGTCGGTGAGATCTTTATCATAGGTAAATCCTGTATAGGCCCAGATTGTCTTTCTGGGACATTCTTTGCGGACTCTGCGAATCAAAGGAAGCAATGCACGTTGATTTTCTACTTCAAAAGGTTCACCACCGAGCAAGGTGAGTCCGTCATAGTAAGGCTTTTGAAGTTCTTTGATGATGGAATCCTCTATTTCTTTGGTATAGAGGTGACCAAAAAGAAAGTCCCATGTTTCCGGCTGAAAACAACCAGGGCAGTGGTTTGTGCATCCTGAGACAAACAAAGAGACACGGATGCCTTCACCATTGGCTGAATCTGCGATTATAATCTGACCGATATGCATTAGGGTTCTCTCCTTTATTAAAAATCCTTTGCCTTTAAGGCAAAGGATTCTCTTTAATGTCTGCTCTGCTGTTCTTTTTTCTCGGCATCAAAGTCGAATTCTTCGCAGGAAAGATGAAGAACTCTGTCCTTGATTTCCTGAGTCCTTCCTTGATTCCAAAATTGGGTTCCGATATATCCGCATGTTCTTCTTGCAACATGCATCTTGTTCTGATCACGATTTTTGCAGTTCGGGCATTCCCAAATAAGCTTTCCTGTCTCATCCTTGATGATTTTGATTTCACCCGTATATCCACAGATTTCGCACAAATCGCTCTTGGTGTTGAGCTCCGCATAAAGTATGGTGTTGTACATATGGCGAAGGATGGACATGACGGCAGGAATGTTGTTTTGCATATTTGGAACTTCGACATAGGAAACGGCACCGCCAGGGCTGAGTGTCTGGAATTTTGCTTCCTTGGTGAGTTTATCAAAGGCATCGATATGTTCCCTGACATTGACATGATAGGAATTGGTGATGTAATTATGGTCTGTGACTCCAGGAATGATACCAAAACGTCTTTGCAGGCACTTAGCAAACTTGTATGTGGTTGATTCCAATGGAGTACCATAGACTGAATAATCAATGTTCTCTTCCTTCTTCCATTGATTGCATTTATCATTGAGCAACTGCATGATGGCAAGGCCAAACTTTTCGCCTTCCTCTGAGGTATGGGAAACACCCTTCATATAGTAGACAGCCTCGGCAAGACCTGCATAGCCTAAGGAAATCGTAGAATATCCATCGAAAAGTAGTTTGTCTATGGTTTCTCCCGGCTTAAGTCTAGCTAATGCACCATCCTGCCAAAGAATTGGTGCAACATCGCTAGGAGTACCCATCAAGCGTTCATGACGGATTCTAAGTGCTTTGTGACAAAGTTCAAGGCGTTTGTCAAATATCTTCCAGAACTTTTCTTCGTCTTTTCCAGAAGAACAGGCAACGTCAACAAGATTGATCGTCACGACACCCTGATTGAACCTGCCATAATATTTGTCCTTCCCAGGGACATAATCCAAAGCATTCGGAATGTTTCCTTTCCCAGCCTTTGTGAAACGATCTGGGGTGAGGAAGCTTCGGCAACCCATGCAAGGATAGCAATCTCCTTTGAGTTGCAATGCCTTCTTTTCGGAAATATAATCTGGGACCATTCGCTTGGCAGTGCATTCTGCGGCAAGCTCTGTGAGATGATAGTATTTAGAACCTGGAGTGATGTTATCTTCCTGAAGAACATATATCAATTTCGGGAAGGCCGGGGTGATGTAAGCACCAGTCCTATCTTTGACGCCAAGAATCCTTTGCTTGAACATGACTTCGATGATAAGGGCAAGGTCATCCCTGATCTGTCCCTCAGGAACTTCGTTGAGATAAAGGAAGACGGTGACAAAAGGTGCCTGGCCATTGGTAGATTGCAATGTGATAAGCTGATATTGAATGGTCTGGCATCCGCTTTCGACTTCCTTTTGGACCTCCTTCTGGACGAGGCTGTTGAATTTCTCCTCGGTTGTAGTAATGCCAGCGGAAAGGAATTCCTCGCGCAGGCGTTTTGCAATTTTTTGCCTTGAGATGTCAACAAATGGTGCTAGGTGAGACATGGTGATGGTCTGGCCTCCATACTGGGAAGAGGCAACCTGAGCTACAATTTGACTGGCAACTGTGCACGCAGTGATGAAAGAGTGTGGCTTGTCGATTTTTGTGCCGGAAATGCATGTGCCATTTTGTAACATGTCATTCAAGTTGACAAGGCAACAGTTGTGCATATGTTGTGCAAAATAATCGGAATCGTGAAAATGAATGATACCTTCCTTATGTGCTTCTGAGATATCGGTGGGCAAGAGATAACGATTCGTATAATATCTAGACCATTCACCAGCCATATAGTCTCTTTGGACAGAGAGAATGGTAGGATTCTTATTCGAATTTTCCTGCTTGACTTCTTCGTTATCTCTTTCGACGACACCGGAAATTCTTTGATCGATGTCCGACATCTTACGATTTTCATTATGCTTGAAACGATACGTTACATAAAGACGGGCAACTTTGTGTTTGCCGGAATCCATGAGCGCATCTTCGACTTTGTCTTGGATTTCTTCCACGGCAAGATCTCTTCCGGCATTGATGGCATCTTTCATGATGCCGAGCGATATCTGTTCAATCTGTTCATCTGAAAGCCTTTCCGAGATGATACCTTCTTCATTATTGGCTTTCCGGATGGCATTCTCGATTTTTTTGCGATCGAACGGAACACGTTCGCCACATCTTTTCATGACACAAATTTTTGGTTCTTCGATATCAAGGTTGCCATCTAATGATTCGTCATACATAAACCGATCCCTCCTCCATAGATGAAAAAAGACCTTTTGAGGCCTTTGATAATTCATGAACTGATTTTTTCAGCGCTCTTATTTTAGGTTAGAATCCAAAATAAGTAAATGCTTTTGCTTTATGAAAAGTCTTTTCAAACTTTCTAGTATTATTTTAGTAGGTGGTGGGAGCACTTTATCCTATGAAAACATTTTCATTCTTGATATAATCCCTCCTTGGAAGATAAGGAGTGAATCAGTCATATGTTACAGTTAAATAATATCAGCATGCAATTTGGTGGCAGGGTTCTTTATAAAGATGTGAACGTATCTTTTACACCTGGTGAATGTTTTGGCATCATCGGTGCAAATGGCGCCGGAAAATCTACATTGCTTAGAATCATCTCTGGAGACCTGGAACCCACGGACGGCCATGTCACCAAAGACCCAAAGGAACGACTCTCCGTCTTGAAACAGGACCACAATGCCTTTGATCAATATGACGTCTTAAGGACTATCCTTATGGGTTATCCCAGGCTTGTCCAGGTCATGGATGAAAAAGATGCCCTTTATGCCAAGGCCGATTTCAGTGAGGAGGATGGTGTAAAGGCTGCGGAACTGGAAACGGAATTTGCCGAAATGGATGGTTGGAATGCTGAAAACGATGCTGAGACATTGATGGTTTCCTTAGGTCTTTCCAAAGATGACGAACACACTTTGATGAAGGACATGGATGCCAAAGATAAAGTCAAGGTTCTTCTTTGCCAGGCTTTGTTCGGCAATCCTGATATTCTGATTCTGGATGAACCTACAAACAACCTTGATGAGAAAGCCTGCCGTTGGTTGGAAGAGTTCCTCATCAATTTTGAAAATACGGTTCTCATCGTCTCCCACGACCGCTATTTTTTGAATAAGGTATGTACGAGAATTCTGGATGTCGATTATAACGAAATCAATCTTTTTGCCGGAAACTATGATTTCTGGTACCAGTCCAGTCAGTTGATTCAACAGCAGATGAAGGATCAAAACAAGAAAAAGGAAGAAAGAATCAAGGAATTGCAGGACTTCATCCGTAGATTTGCTGCCAATGCGGCAAAATCCAAACAGGCCACCTCCAGAAAGAAGGCTCTTGATAAGATACAGCTTGATGAAATGAAGCCTTCCAGCCGTAAGTATCCCTTTATTTCATTCCGAAGCGAATATCTTCTCGGCAAAGACGTCCTCGAGGTCAAGGAAGCTACCAAAAACGGTTATTTCAAAAACCTTGAATTCACTTTGAAGAACACCGATAAAGTCGCTTTCATCGCGGATAATTCCCTTGCCATCACCAAGCTGTTTGACATTCTTTCTGGCAAGGATACCTTGGATGGGGGCAGCTATAAATGGGGAAAGACGACCAAGCCTATGTATATTCCTTCGGATTTTTCGGAATTTGATGGTATCGATACCTCCTTGGTCAACTATCTTCGTCCCTATGCCAAGGAGACGACAGATGTCTATCTCAGGGGATTCCTGGGCAGAATGCTGTTTACTGGGGAAGAGGCATTGAAATCCGTCTCTGTTTTATCCGGTGGCGAAAAGGTCAGACTTCGTTTCTGCAGGGTGATGTTGGACCCTGGAAATGTCATTCTTCTTGATGACCCTACCAATCATCTTGACTTGGAATCCATCGAATCCCTCAACCGTGGAATGAAGGAAGCCGAGAAGAGCGTCATTCTTTTTTCTTCCCATGACCGCGAGTTGCTGAACACCATTGCCAATCGCATCATCTATATCAAGGCAGACGGCAGTTTCATCGACAGGCAGATGACATACGAAGACTTCCTTGAATATCTGGATAATCAAAACGCCTAGAAATCGGCTGCGGACAAGATGTGGTTTTGTCTGCAGCCGTTTTTTATGGAGCTATATTTTTTGTGGCACAAGCCGGATGTGTTGATTCCGTATTCTTGCAGGGCCCCCACTGCACTACCTTTTTCGGACTGTCTTTGATAGAATAGACTCAGTATTATATGAGAAATGGAACCTTGATGGATTATGTCTCCTGGAGAGGCGATATCGGATTTGAACAGGATGGTTTCAATGATGTCGATAACCTCGTCTTTTCGTTTGTCGCATATGCGAATTTCATCAATGTCCGTCTGACAAAGGAGGAGAATGAGAAAGGGATTACCCTGAAAGAGTATTATGACCGTCTGATGGAGGATGGTGGTTTTCCTAAGACGCTCAGTTGGATCATCAAGGAGAAAGAACTTCAGGTCATTGCTGAAAGCAGGCGTTTCGGAACTGTTCTGGTGAAGAACTATGTCGACATCGTCAAAAGCAATGAAAATGATGCCATTCAGTTCGCAGCCATGGATTTTTGCTTTGGGAAGAATGAACATTATCTTGCCTTCCGTGGAACGGATGATTCCATTGCCGGCTGGAAGGAAGATATGGAGCTCACATATAAAAAGGTCCCTGCCCAGGATCTCAGCGTCGATTATCTTGAATCCAATATCAAGGAAGGATCCCTTTATTATGTCGGCGGCCATTCCAAGGGAGCAAATCTTGCCATTTATTCATCCGCCAAGGTATCCAAGGAGAAGCGCAAATGCATCAAGAAAGTATATGACAATGACGGGCCGGGTATCTGCAGGGATGTCATGGACCCCTCTTTCCTGAAGGATATCGATCCCATCACTGTCCGTATCGTCCCATCCTACTCTGTCATCGGTATGTTTTTTGCCTATCCTTTTTCGGATACCAGAATCGTATTGTCAAAAGAGCGTGGCTTGATGCAGCATGACATCAAATCATGGCTTGTCTTCAATAAAGAAATCGTAAGGACTGAAAAGCTGGATCCTGAGGCCGAAAGGATAAATAAGGCATTGGACACTTATATTTCAAATACAAAGATGGAAGATAGACCAGCAGTCATCAATGAACTGATTGATATTTTTGGAGACAGCGGAAGGAAGAAGACCGTCACCAGCGTGACAGGCGGCGGACTCAAGGAACTCAACCGCATCCTTGTCCAGTTTACCGATAGGAATCTGAAGACGAAAAAGGTGATTGTCAGTCTTCCTTTCACCGTCGTCTTTGCAAAGACGCTTTTGAAACTGAGACATATCAGGCCGGTGGAGTTCTTTCTTCGGAATCCTTCTTTTGCCTTGGGCGGAGGCTTCCTTTTTCTTGGCTTGATTTTTATTCTCGTACCATATAACTATATTCCATATTTCATCGCCTCATCCTTCCTGGTCGTGACGATCGTCGAATTCTTTACTTTCTTCTACTTCTTTTATCTTACCCATTGGAATTTAAAGACGAACCTGACACGCCTTTATGTCACATTGATTTTCATATCACTGTCTATTGCCTATTTCGTGTCAGGAGAAGTGATGTCCGGCTTTTCATCCGTCATCTTTGGAATCATCATGATGGCTCTTTCCTTTGGAGGAATCAACAGGGCACATGATATGTTTCAGAAGAAAAACTACTTTTCCTTTGCCCTAGGCATACTGGAAATCGCGTTTCTTCTCATCCTCGGTCTGTATTTCATCCTGATTGCCAGTTTCAAGGATGAGACGATACCTGATATCATGGGCTATGTATTCCTAGGCCTTGGTGGTCTCAGAAGCCTTGAAGGAATTCTGGAAGCATATAAAAGAAAGCGTGATGAACGCTGACGTCGCCTCCTTTTTCAGGCACTTTGCCTGCATGAAGGGCGATTGATGAAATTCCTTCTTTTTTCGTTGTGCGGATTGTATAATACCAAGGTTTTTTGAAGGAGAAAATGCACATGAACGAAGAAGTCAGCCAGCAAAATAAAGAAGATTCCAAATGTAAGGTGTTTTTCCGCAAACTCAGGCAGAATGCCATGACTACGACAAATGGTATGGCTATCGGCCTGTTTGGTACCTTGATCATAGGCACCATTCTTGACTTGTTCGCTCAGATCCCTGGCTTTTCTGCCATGTCATCCTTTACGAGTGTCATCAAGGGATTGATGGGTGCAGGTATCGGACTTGGCGTTGCCTTGTCTTTGAAACTTGATGGAGTCAAGGTCGTCAGCTGCATGGCAGCCGGTGCCATTGGAAACTATGCTTTCAGTTTTTCGACCATGAAGGTGTCCTCTATCGGTGACCCGCTCTCTTGTTATATATCTTCCATCATCTGCCTTCTTGCCATCAGATATGTCATGCGAAAGAAGACTCCTGTGGACATCATCCTGATCCCTCTTGCCGGACTCTTCTTTGCCTTGGTATATTCCTTCCTTCTTGCCAACTATGTCCATTACATCACGCTAGGCATCGGCTTTGTCATTGAAAAGACCTTCTCTGTCGTTCCTTTCCTTATGTGCATCATCATCTCGGCACTGGTCGGTATGGCTTTGACGGCTCCGATATCTTCTGTTGCCATATGCGTCGCCATTTCCATCGGCAACGTTCCTCTTGCCACTTATGCGGCATTGATTGGTTGCAGTACGCAGATGCTTGGCTTTGCCGTTGAAACGGCCTATGACAACAGATGGGGAAGTGTTCTGGCTGTCGGAATCGGAACAAGCATGCTGCAATTCAAGAACATTGTCAGAAAGCCTCTCATCTGGATTCCAACCATCGCTGCATCCATGATACTCGGACCTTTTGCCATGATCATGCCGATTCATGATGCCCAGTATTATGTCGATAATGGTTTTGTCTCTTCTATGTCCGTTGCCGGAGGAATGGGAACGAGCGGACTTGTCGGCCCTCTCAATGTTCTTTCCAGCAATGGCTATGATTGGGTTCTTCTCTTGGAAATCCTTGCCTTCTGCATCGTCCTTCCAATCCTTCTTGTGTTTCTGATTGACTTGCTGTTCAGAAAACTTGGTTGGATCAAAAAAGGAGATTTCTCCCTTTCTTCGGATCTGTGAATATAAGGTAGCCGTGGCTGATGTTGCCATGGCTTTTTTTGATAAGAAAAAAGCCACCGACAAGGTGACTTGATATGAGCAAATTTCTCTGAAGGATAACTTGCTATTTATAGCGACGAACCAGATGGTTCGCATGGATTTTCAATGGCGGGGAAAGAAAGAATCGAACTCTCAACGACGGTTTTGGAGACCGTAGTTATGCCATTTAACTATTTCCCCACAAGCTGTGGAAAGCATGAAATAGTTTAATGAAAAAAAGAATGAAAGTCAACCCACTATCGGTTTTTTTGTCATTGCTTAGAGGAAAAGAAATAGACCGGCTTCTGTTTGTATATGCTAACTTGTTGAATGGTCAACAAATTGCTTTGTAAAAGAAAGCGATTTCAAGTAGAATAGATATGAAATAAGAGAGGATAACATCATGGATGAATCATTGAAACCGCTGTTTACTCCTTGGAAGATACGAGACTGTGAAATCAAGAACAGGATTGTCATGACTTCGATGGGTGGGACAGATATTTTCGGATGGATGGAAATCAACCATTTTGACAAAGAAGCAGCCAAGTTCCTGCTGGATAAGGCGGAACATGATGTTGGATTGATTCTGCCTGGTTGCCAACCGGTTTATAACCCGATGCTGGGTCAGTGGCTTTATCGGAAGAAAGGCATGTATAAGAAACTGAAGCCATTCATGGAGGAAATTCACTCTCATGGTGCAAAGCTATTTGTACAGTTGACGGCAGGTTTCGGAAGATCGTTTACAATCTCTGATGAAATGGAAAAATTGGCAACAAATCGTTTCCTTGCTTTTTTAGCAAAGCCAATCATGAACTTTTCAAAGATCTGTGCGACCGCAAGCCCTTGCGAAAATCGTTGGTCTGACAAGGTTCCATCCAGAGAGATGACCATCAAGGAAATCAAAAAGTTCATCGATGCCTTTGCCAAGACCTCACGTCTTCTTAAGGACGCAGGTGTTGATGGTGTCGAAGTTCATGCTGTCCATGAAGGCTATCTGTTGGATCAGTTCACATTGCTCTATATCAATCATCGAAAAGATGAATATGGTGGCAGCTTTGAGAATCGTTATCGCTTTGCTGCCGAAATCGTCAAGGCCATCAAAAAAGAGTGTGGTGAAGACTTCCCGGTATCTCTTCGATATTCCGTAGAGTCAAAAACCAAGGGGATGAGGCAAGGTGCTCTTCCAGGAGAGGACTATGTGGAAGTAGGAAGGGACTTCGAAGAATCCAAGAAGGCGATCAAATTCCTCTCCGAAGCAGGATATGATATGTTCAACTGCGACAACGGCACCTATGATGCCTGGTATTGGGCACATCCTCCGATTTATATGAAGGAAAACTGCAATCTTGAAGACGTCGAAAAAATCAAGCCGTTCACGGATAAGCCTGTCGTCTGTGCTGGTCGTCTGGATCCGAGGGTTGCAGCAAAATCCATTGCCGAAGGAAAATTGGATGCAGCAGGATTCGCCAGGCCGTTTTTGGCAGATGGGGCATGGGTCAGCAAGATGATTCAAGGAAAGGAGGATGAAATCCGTCCTTGCATCTGTTGTCATAATGGCTGCTTCAATATGTCTCATTACAAAGGGCATGCCAATGTCCAGTCTCTTTCGGATTCTCTTCATATGTCACGCTGCGCCGTCAATGCCGAAACCATGCAAAGCAAGGTTCATTACATCAAAAAGGCCGATTCTCCCAAGACGGTTGCCATCATCGGCGGAGGTATCGGCGGAATGGAAACGGCAAGAGTCCTCAGACTTAGGGGACACCATCCGGTCATCTATGAGAAAAGCGACCATTTAGGTGGAACCTTTGTTGCTGCTTCCAAAGCAAGCTTCAAAGGAAAACTTCGTGAGTTGGAGACTTGGTATGAGCATGAAATGGATAAGCTCGGCATTGAAGTTCACTTGAATACGGAGGTGAAGGATATTCATTCTCTTTCTGCTGATGGATATGTCATTGCGACAGGTTCCAAGCCGAGAAAGCTGAAAGTACCCGGATTTGATAAAACGATTGAGGCGATTGATTATCTTAACGGCAGGGAAGTCGGTAAGAATGTCACTGTCATCGGTGGCGGCTTGACAGGTTGTGAAATCGCATATGAACTCTATCTTGACGGAAAGAACCCGACCATCGTGGAAATGAAGGACGACCTGATTGCCCAACCGGGTGTCTGCCTAGCCAATTCCTCCTATCTCAGGGAATTCTTTGCCTGGAAGAAGGTCCCGGTTTATCTTGAGACCGGTCTTGTCGAAGTGAAGGATGATGCTGTGGTTGTCAAAGATAAGGAAGGAAAGACATTTGCAATCGACTCCGATTCCGTCATTGTCTCTGTCGGCTATATTCCAACGCCGCTTGTCAAGGAGGAAAAAGATGTCTATCTTGTCGGAGATTGTTGTGGCATCGGAAACCTGAGAAGCGTCATATGGAAGGCATATGATGTCGCGATGAAGATATAGAGGTAATGAAAATGTATTTGCCAAAAATGAAACTGACGGATGAAGAGACGGATATTCTTCAGGGAAAGCAAGGTGAAACCAAAGCGAAGATGATGGAATGCCTTGTCAGATATGGAGATATTTTCCATGCGAAGAGGATGGTCAAGGTCACGCATAGACAAGGTCATCTTGTCACAAGCTTCGGACTTCAGCTGCTGACTCCAATCTATCCTTTGATGGATGAACTGATTCAGGCAGGGCTCAAGGCCGAAGAAGGTTTTACTGCCGATCCAAGACCGCTTGATTATGAGAATGTCTCTGCCGGCCCTCTTGAGAAACTTGTCTTCAATCATTTCATGTATTCCACCCAGGGACATTATGAAGAACAGCTCAAGAAAGTGGGAATGAAGGATGCGAATGGCTTTACTTGCACCTGCTACCTGAAGGAAAACGGCAATACACCAAAGGAAGGAGACATCCTATCCTGGGCAGAAAGCTCTGCAGTTGTATTTGCCAACTCCGTCCTTGGTGCAAGATGCAACCGAAATTCCGGAGTCTATGATCTTTTTGGAACCATTCTCGGTGTTGTACCGGAATTTGGTTTCCTTACAGACGATGGAAGAAAAGCGGATTATAGAGTCATTGTAAAGTGCAGCCATCTTCCGGAAGCACAGATTTTGGGAAGTGCCATCGGCATGAAGGTGATGGAAAAGGTCCCTTATGTCGATGGTCTTGATCAATATCTGAAGGACCTTCCTGATGAAGACACCATCGCCTACCTGAAAGACTTTGGTGCTGCGACGGCATCCAATGGTGCTGTCGGCTTATACCATATCGATGGTATCACGCCGGAAGCCAAGCGCCTGGGAAAGAGTCTTCTCAAAGAAGGCTGCAAGGAATATGTCATCGACGATGAAGAACTTGAACGTGTCTATAAGAGCTACCCCATCATGTGGAAGAACCATTCGGCAAAGCCTCATAAATGCTTCATCGGTTGTCCACATCTCACCTTGAAGCAGCTAAAGGACTGGACGGTCAGGATGGATGCCATGCTGAAAGCCCAGGGAAGGAAGAAACTTGTCATCAATACCATCTTCACATCCGCTCCACACGTCATCGAAGAATTCAAGAAATGTCCGGAATATGGAACATTCGTTGCAACAGGTGCCTATCTATCCTATATCTGCCCTTTGATGTATGCAGATAATCCGATAGCAGGGGCAAAACCACTTCTTACGAATTCCAACAAGCTGAGGACATATACCTTTGCGAGATATGAAACGGATGAAAAGGTCTTGAGCCTGATCTGTGGAAAGGAGCATTATTAAGATGAAAGAATTCAAGGGTAGAGTCCTATTCAAAGGAAATCTCAAGGGTGAGGCCGTGGTCACTTCTCATGGATTCAACACGCTTGCCTCTTTCCAGAAGTCTTTGCTGAGCAAGTCTTCCAAAAGCGTCGTCGTCTCTGATCAGAACAATCCGGATCTTTTCAAGAAGGAAATCACAGGAAAGATTCTTTGCTTGCCACAGACCATCGGTTCTACGACAGGCGGGCTTGTCCTGCAGACGGCTGCAAGAAGAGGACTTGCGCCTGCTGCCATGCTGTTTGCCGATGAAATCGATCCTCTTGCAGCAAGCGGCGTCATCTTAAGCAACGTATGGGAGAAGGTCCCTCTCATCTGCATTGACGGGCTTGGAAGAGAATTCCTTGAAACGGTCAAGACAGGTGATCAGATAGAAATCAAAGAGGACGGAACCGTCGTCATTCTTTAAGAAAGATAAGAAAAAGGACTGATGCGGATGAATTTTGGTTCATCTGCTGAATTTCAATCACGCCTTTTGAAACCACTCCATTTTGTCTATCCTATTGCC
>JAJVUU010000107.1 GCA_021621525.1 Caryophanales bacterium | reverse complement strand
CATCTGCCTCCATTACTTTTATCACCCTCTCTATCTCCCTTCTTTTTATTTCTGTAAACTCACGCGCGTGAAAAATCCATCGCGGCTTTCAAATTGAAGCTGTCCTCCTAGGATAGAAATTCGTTCCATCATCTGCTTGAGCCCATAGCCATAGGTCAAGGTTTCAAACCCAACCCCATTGTCCTGCAACTCGATCAGGTAATCTTCTTCATCCTCAAAAAAATGAAGGATCATACAGCTAGCATGACCGTGGCGAACCGCATTGGTCATAGACTCCTGGATCACACGAAAAATCGTATCTTCAATCATGACGTCCATATCGACATCGACCCATTCATAGTGTAAATCAACCTGCAAGTTGGAAAGCGTTTGGTACTCACGGATCATCTTTTCTAAAGCATCTTTGAGGGTTCGTCCCTCAAGGGCACCTGGACGGAGGCGGTTGAGAGAGCCTCTCACATCCTGGATCCCTTCACGAACCACTTCTGATACACTTTTCACCTGCTCTTTTGCCCGATTGGGATCGATATCAATCAAGACTCCGACAGCATCTAAACCGGCCGAGATCCCTGTTAGCGCATGTCCCAAGGTATCGTGAATCTCCCGAGCAATCCGCTTGCGCTCCCGATCTTCTGCAATCTTCTCAGACAAGGCCATATAGTTGTTCAACTCCGTATTGACCTTCGAAACCATGGCCAACTCTTCTTCCACTTCGTGGTTTTCCGCAAGAACATTCATAATATAGAACAAAAGCGAAATAATGAAGAGCACCATATTCAAGGCATAGAGGGAATTCTTCAAGAAAAAGGCCAGAATCCGAATGGAGGCAGGATAAAAATGAATATAGACATCCAGAGAAGGAATCGGAAAGAAAAGCGAAAAGACGTCTGAATTGGTCACAAGAAGCATCAAGAAACTCACTAGGATAAACGCAAACCAATACTTGCGGTCTCGCTTGGTATTCAACTCTTTGGAACCATAGAAGATATCCGCAAAAACCAAGAGAATGAGCCCGTTATAAGCTACATTTTGGACCCACATCAAGAGCAACATCAGGAGGATCTCCAGAATGTTCCACTTATCAAAAATGGACCATCGACTCGTTTGAGACCGGTAACGACTCATGGAGATCAAGGCAATCCCAGCAAATAAGAGCGCAGACAACCAAAAAGTTGTAGAGGGCGCAAAAGGAATACGCTCTAAGCGTTCTACTAATAGAGAAGCTTGCCGTTGGGCAATGATATAGTTGGTTGCTTGAAGATAGATGATACTGTTGAGCATCACAGCGATAAAATTTACGACCATCAGGATGGCCAAACTGTATCTCACACCTCTAAATTTTCTCATTACTGCCACCCATTCACATCAAATTGATCGATGTTTTCCTTTGTCATCATTTGAACCGGAATGGTTATTTCTTTTTGGTAGCTCTTCTCATCAGCCATATCTTGGATGACCTCCATCACGCGGTCTCCCATCTTCAACGGAGACTGGGCAACGGTTCCTACGACATCATCTGTCGAGTGTAGCAAGGCTTTCATATCTGGTGAGCCATCAATCCCATAGATCGCAATGGGATGGGTGATTCCTTGCTCCTTGATCGCCGCTAAAGCTCCTATAGCCGAGCGGTCATTCAAGGAGACTAGAGTATCGACATTCCCCCCTGACTGCAAGAACTTACGGACAGCGGGCATGGCGATCTCCGTCTGCCCCTTGGTTTCTAGTTCCGAGATGATCTGATAAGACCCATGTCCTTTGATGGTATCCTTAAATCCCTGAATCCGCGTATCTGCCGAAACAGTCCCCTTATGCTCCAAGAGAAGGATCCGAGCATTTGAAGAGCGTTTCATCAACTCTTTCGCAATCAAGACTCCTGCTTGGTAGTTGTCGGAGACAATGCTGGCATCCGGCTTAAAATGCTTGAGCTGGGTATCAACTGCAATGATCTTAATTCCTTGTTTTCTAGCTTTTTTAAGAGCCCTTAAAATGGGCTGACTATCCCCTTTGACCGGATTAATCACAATCACATTTGCTTTTTGGGCGCAAAAATCATCGATCTGCTGGCTCTGCCTTTTTTCATCCAATTCCGGATCTCGGACAGATACAAGAGCTCCTTTCTCATCGGCAATTCGACTAATTTCCGAATGAATACTTTTATAGAACTC
>JAJVUU010000045.1 GCA_021621525.1 Caryophanales bacterium | reverse complement strand
TCCCGAAAGTCGGCTTTTTATCGGCAAATTTCAAAATCGACTGTAAAAATTATGTTTTAATAAGTTACATTATTTGCGCCCGTATTGCAAATGAAAGACGTTACAAATCGATATCGAGCATGACGGGGCAGTGATCGGAACCATAGCAGTCGGTGAGGATTTCACTTGCCTTCACCTTGTCAAGGATGTCCTTTGTGACAAGGAAATAGTCAAGTCTCCATCCTGCATTCTTCTCCCTGGCATGGAACCGGTAGGACCAATAGGAATACTTGGCTTCATCGGGATGTAGCTTTCTGAAAGTGTCGACGAAGCCAAGATCGAGGAGTTTTGAGAAGGCCTCCCTTTCTTCGTCGGTAAAGCCTGCGGAAAGATGGTTTCCATCAGGGTTCTTCAGGTCGATTTCTTCATGGGCGACGTTTAGGTCACCGGTGACGATGACAGGCTTTTTCTTCATGAGCCTGGAAAGATAGATTCTCAGGTCTTCTTCGAACTGAAGACGGAAGGGCAGTCTTTTGGGCTTCTCGTTTTTGCTAGGATTCTCACCGGAATTGGGGACATACATTTCAACGTAATAGAAGTTCTCATATTCCATGGTGATGACTCTTCCTTCGTCATCATATTTTCCCTCATCGAGTCCATAGGTGACCTGAAGAGGCTTGAGTCTGGTCAGGACGGCTGTTCCGGCATAACCTTTCTTGGTCTTGCTGACAGTCCAGTAGGTTTCAAAGCCATCCATGGAAAAAGGAAAATCTTCATGCTTTGTCTCAGTCAGCTTGATTTCTTCGATGGAGAAGATGTCGGGATGATACTTCATCCATTGCTCTGTCTGGCTTTTTTTCAGATAGGCACGGATGGAATTGACATTGAATGATATGAAACGCATGGCTATTTTTCCTCTGCGGCATCATTTTTCAAGATGTCTGCATACATCTCCGGCCTTCTGTCGCGGAAGATTCCCCAGTCTCTTCTGGCCATGTCAGTCTTATCCAGATCGAAGGTATGGGTGAGGACTTCCTCTTTGTCCCTTGAGGCACTTTCGACGATGCTTCCGGTTTCATCAGTGATGAAGGAAGAGCCATAGAACGTCATGCTGGAATGTTCTTCTTTTTCCGTTCCGATGCGGTTGGAAGCAACAAGAGGCATGATATTCAAGGCACTCTGACCTATCATCGCATTGCGCCAGTGCTGCATGGAATCGATGGGAAGGGTTGGTTCGCTTCCGATGGCTGTCGGAAACATCAGGTATTGGGCTCCCTTCAAGGCAAGAATCCTACCGCTTTCCAAAAACCACTGATCCCAGCAGATGCCGATGCCAAGTTTCCCAGCTTTGGTGGGAAAAACCTTGTAGCCCGTATCCCCTGGCGTGAAATAGAACTTTTCTTCGTAGCATTCCCCCGTAGGGATGTGGGTCTTGCGATATCTTCCAAGCCTCTTTCCATCCTTGTCGATGACACAGATGGTGTTGAAATAGCAATTGCCAGCCTTTTCAAAGAAGGATATCGGAAGAACGACTTCCTTCTCCTTGGCAAGGTTGGAAAAATATTCCAAAGTCTTGGAATGCTCATATTCCTCGGCAAAGGAAAAACGTTCATAGTCTTCAATCTGGCAGAAGTAGTTGCGCTGGAAAAGTTCCTGGAGCAAGACGACATCGGCCCCTTTCTTCTTGGCGATGGTAATGAGCCTTGTGGCATTCCTGATGTTTTCGTCGTAATCCCTGCTGCAGGCCATCTGAGTGGCAGATAATGTTACCTTCATCATTTGTCTCCTTCTTTCGACTCGATGTCATATCCGGGTTCCATGAACGGAACCTGCTTGGTGATGCAATGGATGTTTCCTCCACCCAGGAGGATTTCCCTGGAATAGACAGGGACGATGGTTTTCGTTCCTTTATAAAATTCATCGAGGATTTTGATGGCGATGCCATCGGCTTCGTCATGGAACTGAGGAAGGATGATAAAGTCTTTTCCCATATAGAAGTTGACATAGCTTGCCGCAAGCCTTCTTCCTTCCTGCCTCTGGATGGCATGAGGTTCGGCTTTGACGCCTTGAGCCTCTTCTCGTGTCAGCCTTTGGACCTTTGGCAAGGGCATGGAAACGATCTCCAGAGGATTCCCTTTTGCATCCGTCACGCTTTCAAGGTATTCCCTGTCTTTTTTGCTTCTCTCGTACTGCGGATCGTTTTCATCGTCTGTTTCGGCAAGAAGGACGACACCAGGAGCTAAGAAGCAGCAGATGTTGTCTACATGTCCGTCGGTCTCATCTTCATAGATGCCATAGGGAAGCCAAAGAACCTTCTCTACATTCAGGCTCTTTTTGAGTTCTTCTTCAATCTGTTCCTTGCTCAAGGAAGGATTCCTTCCCTTGGAAAGAAGGCATTCTTCCGTGGTCAAGAGCGTTCCCATTCCATCCGTGTGGATGCTTCCGCCTTCCAGGATGAAGTCTTTCTTTGCATGACGGTGTATCATCAGTTCCAGGAGCGTATATTTTCCCAAGGCGTTGTCGTCATCATAGGGAGAATACAGCCCGTCAAAGTCTCCGCCCCAGCTGTTGAAGCCGAAATCGACGCCGACGAGAGACTTCTTTTCTTTGTTTTCAAGAAATACGGGCAGCGTGTCCCTTGCCCATGCGTCATCATATTTCAGACGCAGGATATGCGTGTTCTTCATTTCAAAACGGGCGACGATCTTTTCGTCGATGCGAGGATCGATGATGACGGTGACCATCTCGAATCGGGCGATGGCCTTGACAACCTCAAGGTAGTTGTCAATCGCATATATGGCACCTTCCCTCCATGTGTCTTCACGATAAGGGACGATGACGATGCTTGTCAGGTGCCTTTCGCCCTCGAAAGGAAAAACGTAACCGGAAATGTCTTGCATGTCTTTTAAAATAGAGTTCATAATTTACCTTTATTTTTACCTTCGTTATTATATAAAATAATAGCACGCAAGAAAATATTTTTCTCGTATGTGAAGGAGGTCATCATCATGAAAATACTAATGATTGTCACGGATGGGTTTGAGGACATCGAAGCCGTTGGAACCCTTGCGATTCTCCGCAGGGCTGGACTGGATGTCACCTTTGCCTGCATCGATGCTGACAGGGCCAAAGGAAGGTATGGTGTCAATATCTCAGACCTTGTCGACTGGAGGAACGTTGACTTTGACGAATATGGCATGCTCGTGATTCCCGGCGGACCGGAATACGTCGCCGAAGAGAAGAACCCTGCTTTTCTCAGGATGATTCTCGACTTCTATGGCAAAGGAAAATATATCGCTGCCATCTGTGCCGGACCTACCATCCTTGGCCATCTCGGACTGCTCAAGAACAGGAAATATACCTGCTTTACCAGCATGGACGAGGATTTCGGCGGAACCTATGTCGATCGATATTCCGTCGTCGACGGCAACATCATCACCGGAAGAAGTGCAGCAGCTGTCATCGATTTTGCCTTTGACATCGTCAAGGTCCTCTTGGGCGAAGAGACCGAAAAGAAAGTCAAGGAGTCAATCTATTACTGATGAGCACCATCGATTTGGTAATCACCATACTGTTGGTGGCTGGTGTCGTCTTCGGCTTCTTTGCAGGCTTTTCGAAAAAAAGGCTTGGGACGTTTGCCTCGGAATGCGCCTTTCTTGTGGCATATCTTGCCGGCGCCCCTCTTGTCGCCCTTCTTGAAAAGACCAACCTTGGTTCGCTTATTCAAAGCGGATATGTCAATATCCTTCCTAAAAGCGAAGCTTTTGTGACCAGTATTTCATCGACTGATCTTACGTTACGCAATACGCAGATGTCCACTGCCCTAAGTGAAATCCACATCTTCAAGATATTTCAGGGAATCTTCACGTCCCATGCCACGGACTTTACCGGAACGGTCGGAGATGCCTTGGCAAGTTCCTTTGCTTCCTGGACTCTGATCGGTGTCACTTACCTTGTCCTTGCCGTAGCTGTGTATGTTCTCATCCGTGTCATCTTCTCCCCTCTTTGGAGCAACAACGGCCTCTTTGGTGAAAACGGAAGAAGCCTGGTCGGAAGGATATGCGGCATCGTCAGGATGCTCTTCAAGACCTGCATTCTCATCATCGCCGTCATGATGGTGCTCTCGCTGGTCTCTTCCCTCATGGTGAAATTTGATAACACGGCTCTTCAGGACTGGCTTGATGTCCAACTGAAACTGTCGGATGGGAACGCGTTCTCCATAGGCAGGATGTTCTATAAGACGGCTTCTGGCATCTTCGACTGGATTGCCTTGAAGGCTTAGTTAGGAGGTCATTATGTCATATTCGTTTCATCATCCGGACAAATGGGCGAGTGCAAACATCGACCTGATCGAGGAGACGCTTGAAAAGGAAAAGAAGGCCGTGGTCTTCATCGCCGGTGCATCGTCAAGCGGAAAATCCTATTGCGCAAGATTGCTTTCGAGAACTCTCGAAAAGTATTCCCACCATGCCTGTATCATCTCCTTGGATTCCTATAACCATGGACTCAGCGGTATCATTCCAAACAAGGTCAACCTTCATTATTTCAATGGCTCCCTGACGCATCTTGACGAAATCATAAAGATCATCAAGGATATCATCATCAAGATTCCGTTCTCCAAGAAATATGATGAGAATACCTTGAATCTCATCCGTCCTGCCATCAAAGACTACTTCCCGGACAAGGATACGCTGGAAAAATTCCTCCAGGCCCTTCATAGCGAATGGAAGGTTCTCAATTTCGACGAGCCGACGGTCTATGACATGAACCTTGCCGCAGAGGATGTCAAAGCTCTTCTGAGAGGTGAATCCGTCGAGAAGAAGGAGTATTCCAAAATCGTCTCCGAACGAATCCCGAGCGGTGTCACCCTCAAGGGGAAAGATTATGACGTCATCATCCTTGAAGGAATCTATGCTTTGAATTCTGCCCTCATATCCATGTTTGACCGAGACAGGATCATTACCAATTTCATCGACGGAAATCCAAAGACGCTGTTTTTAAGAAGAATCATCCGCGATGCCAAGGCCACCAGTGCAGGATCGACATTTACGACATCCCTCTATTTCAGGTTTATCATCCCAAGCTACATATCCACCATTCTTCCGAGCAGGGAGAATGCCGACGTCGTCTATATCAATGACATGTCCTTCCTGGAAAAGAAGTATGGCGACCTCTATACGACCAAGATGGAAGTCCACACCAATTCCAAGGAGGCCATCGACCATATTCTTAGACATTCGAAGATTGACCGGATCATCTATGAAAGAGATACCTTCTTCATGGCGCCGAACGAAGAGAATCCATCGGACAACATCCTGAGGCTTCGTGCCTATTCCTTTGATGAAGGAAGAACTTATATTCCTTCAAGCCTTGTCCATAAAGGCATCCCGAAGGTGAGAAAGGATGGAAAAATCATCCGTCCCATCAACGTGCTCATCAAAGAGGGCGAATTTGGAAAGGTATGGAAGGATGAAGTCAGCTGCCTTCAGGACTTTGCCAGTGCCGGCTTCCTCATCGGCCCGATTCAGAAGAAAATCAAATGGAGAATCCGCTATAAGGAGCAGATTCTTACCATCCGCTATGTGGAGGGAAGAGGGTATTTCGTCGAATTTGACGACACCAAGGACGGAGATGCCGTAAAGTTCATCAGGGAAACGCTTGCAAAGCATTCCTGAAAAGCATATTTGCCAAACAATAAGGCACTCAAAACGTGCAAAACGTGCACACTATGATAATTATATCGTCGAAATGAACCATTTCGATACAAAAGCGTTGAAACTCAGACAAAGACTAACTAAAATATTCCTGAATTGAAAGTGAGGATATAAATTCATGATTGTCAATGCTACAAGAATGCTCCGCGCTGCCAAAGCCGGACACTATGCCGTCGGTCACTTCAACACCAACAACCTGGAATGGTCCAAGGCCATCCTTCTGACTGCTCAGAAGCTCAATGCCCCTGTCATCATCGCCACCAGTATGGGTGCTGCCAAGTACATGGGCGGATACAAGGTTGTCGCTGCCATGGTCAAAGCTCTCGATGAAAGCTTAGGAATCACCGTTCCGGTCGCTCTCCATCTTGATCACGGAAACTATGATGCCGCCAAGGCCTGTGTCGCTGCCGGCTATTCTTCCATCATGTTCGATGGTTCCAGCCTCCCGTTCGATGAGAACGTCGCCAAGACCAAGGAACTTGTCGCATTGGCTCACGATAAAGGACTTTCCATCGAAGCCGAAGTCGGTTCCATCGGCGGAACTGAGGATGGCATCACCGCTGACGGTGAAGTCGCCGATCCGGAAGAATGCAGAAAGATCGTCGACCTCGGTGTCGACTTCCTTGCTGCCGGTATCGGAAACATCCACGGCATCTATCCGGCCAACTGGAAGGGACTTCATTTCGATGCCCTTGAGAAGATCAACAATGCTACCAACAACATTCCGCTCGTCCTTCATGGCGGAACCGGCATCCCGGATGACCAGATCGTCCATGCCATCCACGATGGTATCTCCAAGATCAACGTCAACACCGACTGCCAGCTTGTCTTTGCCGCTGCCACCATCAAGTATTGTGCTGCCGGCAAGGCTGATCCGACTGGTGACAACAAGGACAAGGGCTATGACCCTAGAAAGCTTCTCAAGCCTGGCTATGAAGCAATCTGCGCCAAGGTCGAAGAGAAGATCAAGCTCTTCGGTTCCGAAGGCAAGGCCAATTACTAAATCGTTTCACGGCTACCCTCTCTTCGGGGGTAGCTTTTTTTTGCAGAAAAAAAAGCTCCCGAAGGAGCTTAGGTCATTCGATGATGATCAGGGAATGGGGTGCCAGACGGATTCTTGCTTTCTGGGTATCCAGTCCTGCATCCCCTTTATAGAAGAGGGTGTTTCCTTTGAAACCATTGTAGGAGATGGAATACTTCCGGTTGCTGACGTTGATGGCGATAAGAAGCTTCTCTCCGTCCTTGGCCCTGGTATAGACAAGCGGTGAATAGCCCGTTGTTTTGATGAGTTCGTAGTCGGCATCATTATCCAAGGCATGATGCTCTCGTTTGAAGGCAAGAAGGGATTTGAGGAAGTGATAAAGGGAGTCGTCATCCTTCTTTTCCTCTTCGACGCTGATTCCCTGTCTGTCAGGATTGATGGGGATGTAGAGCTTCTTCTGGGTGGTGGAGAAGCCTGCGTTTCTATTGCTGTCCCACTGCATCGGACTTCTTGTGCCGGTCCTCTTATATCCGCCTTCCACGCTTTGGAGGTTTTCTTCGAACTTCATGCCGATTTCATCTCCATAATATAAGAAGGGAACGTTAGGCGAGGTAAACATGAAGGCATAATAGAACTTGAGTTCTTCCATGGACAGCCAAGAGGAAATTCTCTTGGTGTCATGGTTTCCGCTGATCAGAGAGACAAATTTGTTTTCATCCTTTGCGACAGAGAGAACATCCTTGAAATGTTCGAAGAAGATTTTGGCATCCTTCTTTTCTTCGTCAAAGCGGAAATAAGGCTTGTCTGTCCTTGCCAGGACGGAATTGTATGGATTGAACTCATCCTGAAGGAGGAAGTCCATGTCAAAACCAGCCTTGAGGGATTTCTCTGGGTTGTTCCATTCACTGACGAAGGCACTTTCCGGGAAATCCTGCTTTACGGTATTGATGATTTGCTTCCAGACACGGACAGTACCTTCCTGGTCGATATCGTGCTTGACGAGCCATCCGGCCATATCGCAGCGGAATCCGTCGCATCCTTTCCTGAGCCAGAAGAGGATGATGTCGATCATCGCCTTGATGGTGCTTTGAGGGCCTTCGTCCTCAATCTTCTGTTCGTAGGGTTCCTTTGGGTCGGCAAAACCATAATTCAGGGCGGGCTGGATGCTGAAGAAGTTGGTCACGACACTGCCATCGCGCTCAGAGAAGCCTCTCAGCACCGGTAAGTCCTTGGGTGAAGTCCATACGTTGTCTGTCCAGATATACCTGTCCGTATAGGCGTTCTTCTTTGCTTTGCATGATTTCTCAAACCATGGACAGTCGATTGCCGTATGGCCGGGGACGAGGTCGAGAAGGACATGCATATCCTTCTTGTGAGCAAGCTTGAAAAGGTTATAGAGGTCCTGGTTGGTTCCGTATCTCGGGGCTACCTTCTTGAAATCGGTCACGTCATAACCGGCATCATAGAAGGGAGAAAGATAAATAGGATTTATCCAAAGGGCATCAAAGCCTAGATCCTTGATATAGTCAAGTTTTTCTGCGATACCATTGATATCCCCGACACCGTCATTGTTGCTGTCGAAGAAGGACTGGGGATAGACTTCATAGAAACAGGCTGTATCCAGCCATTTTGGATGTTGAATCATGTTACCTCCTAAGGAAGAAGATTGCCGGTAGAGACATAAAGGTCATACCAGTCTTCTTTGTTCATGGTAAGGCGGGCTCCTTCCACGGTCTCTTTGATATGTTCTTCGTTCATGCTTCCGGTGATGATCTGGCTATCCTTTGTCAGCATGGCAAGGAAGGAAGTGGCAATCGCACATGGGCTTGTGGCATATTTTCTGGCAAGCTCATCGAGCTTTTCGTTGAGCTTGGGCAGCCTCTTCCTGTCGAAGATGGAGCCTTCGAAGAAACCGATTTGGTAAGGAGACCAGCATTGAAGGGTGATGCCCTTTCTTTTTAGGTAGAAGAAGAGCCCATCCTGAAGGTTCGGCTTCTGGGCAGGGAAGTTGACGCTGAAGGTCTGGCTTAGAAGGCTAGGCTGTCCTAGCGAGACCTGCAGCTGGTCGACTTCAAAGGGGAAGCTAAGCTCCTGAGAGAGATATTCAATCATTTCCTTGTCCATGTTGGATACACCAAAATGGAAGACTTTTCCTTTGTCTCTTAACTCATTGAGAGCCATACCCACTTCATGGGCGTCCATAAAGATATCGACTCTATGAAGAAGAAGCGAATCGATGTAGGTCAGGTTCATCCTTTCCAAGGATGCATCGACAGCTTCGATGATATGCTTGTAGCTAAGATCCATATAGGTCTTTCCAGGCGTGTCCCTGACGATGCCACATTTGGTCTGGATGAACATTTCCTTGCGAATTTCCGGATGTTCCTTGATGACTTCGCCAAGTTTCCTTTCGGCATCATGGTTGCAATAGATATCGGAGATGTCGAAATAATGGATGCCCATGCCTATGGCCATGGATATGATGTCATAGAGTCTTTCTGGAGTGATGTCATTGAGCCTCATGAGCCCGAGAATGACTTTTCCTTTTTGGAATTCTTCTTTCATTTCATTTTTCCTCCGTCAAAGAGACCGTCTTGGCATCGACGACGCCAATCAGGTCTTTTGGTGAAATCTCAACCTGCATGCCTCTTTTTCCACCGGAGACAAAGATGGTGTCAAAGTCAAGACAGGATTCATCGATGAATGTCATGAATTTCTTCTTCATGCCGATGGGAGAACAGCCTCCGTGGATGTAACCTGTCAGTGGAAGCAGGTCTTTCTGGGGAAGCATTTCGACAAACTTCTCTTCGCATGCCTTGGCAGCCTTCTTCAGATCGAGGCTATCTTCTCCTGGGATGACGAAGACATAATGGGTGCCGCTTTTTGATGTGGTTACCAGAGTCTTGAATACCCGTTTCACATCCTGGGACAGGATCGAAGCGACATCGCTTGCACTGATTGCCTTCTCGGCATCATATTCATGGACCGTATATGGGACATGGGCTTGAGAAAGAAGCCTCATCGCATTGGTCTTTTCGATTTTATCTTTCTTTGACATTATTGTAAGACTGCTCCTTGGAAATCCTTGACTCCGTTGTTGAAGTCGCTTGCGCCCATCATCTTTTTTCCTGGACGCTGGAGGAGTTCAAGAAGGACCTGTCCATCCTTCAGCTGAAGGATGATCTGCTTCTTGTGGGCAAGGATGATTTCTCCTACCTTTCCCTCTACTTTATCATTGAGGAAGCTTGCCTGATAAATCTTAAGAATTTCATTCCCATGGAGAAGGTATCCACCGGGAGTCAAGGACAAAGCTCTGACCTGGTTGATGAAATCCTTTGAGGAAGCGTTCAGATCAAGTTTTTCCTGTTCCTTCTTTATCATGTGGGTGAAGGTGACTTTTTCCTGGTCCTGCTTTATAGGAGTGAGTTCTCCCCTGAAGTATTTTGGAAGAGCTTCGATGGCCAGTTCAAGTCCACACTTTGAAATCTTTTCCGAAAGGCTTGTGTAGTTGTCCTTCTCATCGATGGCAAAGGACTTGACGGCGTAGATATCTCCGGCATCCATCTCATGGACCATCTCCATCAGGGATACGCCGGTTTCCTTCTCTCCGTTGAGAAGGGCGTATTGAATCGGAGCAGCTCCCCTGTATTTCGGAAGAAGGGAACCATGCAGGTTGAGAGGCTTATATTTTGCCAAGGATAGGATCTCGTCGTTGACAATCTGCCCATAGGCAAAAGTCAGAAGGAGGTCAGGTTTGAGTTCATAGAGAAAGTCATGGTCAGTATTGAGTCTGTGCGGCTTGAAAAGGGGAAGGGAATACTTTCTTGCGACCTTGGCAACTTCGCTTTCCTCGACCTTTCCGTTTCTTCCTCTGACTTTGTCTTCCTTGGTGATGACACCGACGATGTCAAAGCCGGCCTTGATCAATCCTTCGAGACAGTCGGCAGCAAGTTTCGGTGTTCCTAAAAAAACAATGCGTTCGTTCATGTTTACTCCAAATCCTGTGATGAGATGACATAAATATGGTAACATATTTGCAGACGCGAGGTATCACTTATGTTCATTTTAGCCCAAGAAGCCGCTTCTAGTACACCGCTTAAGATTTTTCTGAACATTTTAGCTCTTTTCCTGATTGGTTCGATGCTAGGTTATGTCGTCGAAGTCCTCTTCAGGAGATTCTTTTCTGTCAGGAAATGGGTCAATCCTGGCTTCCTGAAGGGGCCTTGGCTTCCAATGTATGGATTCGGGCTGGTTTTCATGTTTTTCCTTTGCATGCTGTATTATTCCGTCATGCCAGATAGCTTTGTCTTCTATAATCCTCAAGGCGGGCTCTTTTCGAGGGTGACGGTTTCTGGTCCTACCGTCTATGACCTGCTCATCATCCTTTCTCTCACCCTGACAATGATTCTTCTTGAACTGGTCGCAGGGCTCATCTTCGTCAAGGGCTTCAAAATCCGACTTTGGGACTATTCCAACATGAAGGGAAACTTCCAAGGCATCATCTGTCCTGTGTTCAATCTCATATGGTTTGGTGTAGCCGTCATCTATTATTACGGCATCGACCCTTTTGTCTATTCCGGTTTCCAGTCCATCTTCAGATTCCTCTTTGGAACAGCGGAGTCTCTTCCCCATATCGGGACCATCTTCATCCTCGGTCTTGCCTATGGTGTTTTTCTGGTCGACTTGGTTGTTTCCGTCAACCTTTTCAGCAAGGTGGAGAAACTTGCCAAGACCAGCGGTATCGTCCAGCATTATGAAAAGCTCAGGGAAGAATCCAGGAAGAGTTCCGATGAAGCAAAGAAGAAGTTCTTCAATCTTCTTCCGGATGCCATCAAGAAAAATTATCTTGCCAACAAGGAGAAAGAAAAAGACAAACATAGGCTTGTCGAGAAGGTCTATGAAGAAGTAAGAAAGGCGGTTCTCATCGATCCTGACAAGAAGGGAACGGATAAGAACTACGACGAACACGGAAGACCGATCAAAGAAGAATGAAACAAAAAGGGGCTGCCACATTATATGGCAGCCCCTGTTTTTTACTTGAGTAAGTCGGCAAGCTCGTTGACGAAGCTGCTGATGCCGTTCAATTTCTCTTTGGCGTTCTCCTGATCCTTCTTTTCGATGATCATCATCTCTTCGCAGGTAAGGCGCAAAGAAGAAATGGCGACAAGGATGGCCTTGGTAGCATTCTTGACCTGGACATCCTCCTTGCCTTTCTTGGCGACTTCGAAGAGGGAAAGACGGATGGCAAGGGCGTTCTGAAGGTCTTCCTTCTTCAGGTTGAAGAAGAGGAGGTTGTCCTTCTCGTCATCGGAGAAGATAAGTCCTTCCTTTCCGACAAGAAGGAGGGCGGCGATGACGACGGCAGCACTCTTGGTATCGACAGGAGCCTCAAAGGCATCGCTGGCCTTGGAGACAAGCTTCAAAGCTTCCTTTCCCTTCACATTGCCGAGAATGGAAAGATACATCTCAAGGGCGAGGATGGTTTCATCGTTGCTCTTCAGGTTTCCAAAGAGTCCGATGCCGTTGGCAATCTTGCCATAGTGGGAATTGAGGTTCTTCTTGATGTTGCCAAGGGTATCATCGTTCTCAAAGAAAAGTCTGCTGACGGCTTTGAAGGTTTCATCTTCTTCCTTGTATTCAAAGGTATCGCTTAAGATATAAAGGATGGAGAAGGCAGTCTTGGCCTCTTCGTTCGGGAAGAGAGATGTCAAGGTATCCTTGAGTCCTTCTTCCTTTGTGAATTCCGGAGTCTGTTCGGTTAGCTTCTTGACTTCGGCTTCGATGGCAGCCTTGTTCTTTTCAAAGCCTTCGGTTCTGGACTTCTTCATGGAGTTGGAAACGTTCTTTCCGAGCTTCTTGAAGAAATTGTCCTTCTCGTTCTTCTCTTCCTGGACGTTTTCGCTGATGCCTTTTTCAACAGCCTTCATGTCCAGTGAGAGACGATACATCTTCACACCGACCAATGCTTCTTCGATTCTAGTACTCATGTTCTGTTACCTCGATTTGAGAAAATTATACCACTTTTTCACACCTTGAAAGTCTTTCCTGAAATTTTGCGGATGCCTTGGAAATGGTTGTTCCATTTTTGTTTTCGTAACTTTTTCGAAGATGAAGCTTGACAAAAAAGAACAATCTTTTCTTTAGTTATGGAATTATCCATTCATAAACATTATATTATTTCCGAGACTTTCTATGGATAACGAATTCAACAATCTATCAACCGACAACATCCACACGGATTTTACCTTGGATGTCAATAATACGGCTACCAGCGACGAACTTGAGGCAGATCCTGTCTACACCAACAAGATGGGTACGGCATATTCCATCGGAAAAGGTATTTCGCGAGCTGTCGCTGCTGCCGGAATCACGATGAGCGTTTCAGCCGGAGGCATCCTGATGATGAATTCCTTTGTTCAAAGCCCTCCGAGTCTTTCTGAGACAAGCTTTGAGGCAAGCAAAGAGAATGATTCCTTCCTATATTCCTTTACGACCAAGAACGACAAGTCCTATACAATGACGTTTGATGTGAAGGATGATTCGGAAAAGGCAGTCTTCAGTCTAGATGTCAGCAAGGCTGACAAATACGAAGGCAAGGTGGAAAATCTCGGCTTTGGGAAATATTATTCTTATTCTGTTTATTATAGCAACGGAATCGATGTCACTACCGTTCTGACGGAAGGCACATTCCAGACCAAGGAGAAACAATCATGAACGAAACGAGGAAGAAATCAACAATTGCAAATTGGTGGACGTCAAAGAAGACAGGTCAGAAAGTGACCTTTGTCATCTCTGTACTGGCCTTTTCGGTTTCCATCGTCATCATCGGACTTGCCATGCACCTCAGGGATATCTTTGGAGACGAGATCGGAGATATGGTCTATGGTGAAGGAATCCAGAATGGATGGGTCCTCTTTGGCAAGTGGATGATTGGATCAGGCATGAGCTGGATCCTTACCTTCATCGTCATCGCCTTTGCCTTTGTCGTCAATTTCCTGGTCAACTTCCTGACCAGGCTGTTTGCCGGAAAGGGCAGGAAAGGAAAGACCATCAGTGCTTTGATCCGTTCCCTTACCAAATATGTCGTCATCATCTTTGCCTTATGTATCATCCTTGCTTTTTGGGGAGTCAATATCGCATCGATCCTTGCCGGTGTCGGTATCGTCACCCTCATCGTCGGTCTTGGCTGCCAGACTCTGATTCAGGATGTCATCGCTGGATTGTTCATCGTCTTCGATGACTACTTTGCCGTCGGAGACATCTGCATCATCGATGGATTCAGGGGAACCGTCGAGGATATCGGACTCAAGACCACCAAAATCAAGGATGCCGGAGGAAACATCAAATCCATCAACAATTCTTCCATCAACACGGTCGTCGACCTTTCCAGGGAAGACTCCATGGTTACCGTCACCATGGCGGCAGGCTACAATGAAGACCCTGTCAGAGTCGAAGGCATCCTTGTCAAGGCTCTTCCTGAAATCAAGAAGCGCATACCGCAGATCACCAGTGAGATCGAATATAAGGGCATCAGCGAAGTCGGCGACAATGATATCAGCTATCTTGTCCTTTGTTTCTGCAAGGAAGCCGACAGGTTCCAGGTCACCCGTGACCTCAACAGGGAACTTCTTCTTCTCTGCCTGAGGGAAAATATCCAGCTTGTCTATCCTCAGATCGTCGTCAACCAGCCGGATGATCCGCACCGTCCTGCGACGACCAAGGATGAAATCCTTGCCAGCGATAAGGCACTGCAGAAGAATCGTGCCGTTGCCAAGCAGGAAGAAGAAGGAAGATTCAACTTCTTCCACAGGGCTAAGGAAAGCTTTGACGAAACGACCAGTAAGACATTCGAATCGCTTAAGGACGATAGATAATGGAAGAAAGGGACTGTCAGAAAAGTCGGGTCAAAACCTGACTGATCCAACAGTCCTTTTATCTGTTTCACCATCAGTCATGCAGGTTATCAAAACGGGACATTTTTCAGGCTGACCCGGTTTTGCTTTGATTGCGCCAAGACTTTTTTCTTGCCTTGAAGAAGGCTTCTTTGATATTCATCCAAAGAAACTTTCAGTGATATATATGAGAGTTGTTTCCTTTTTGTTGTTTCGAATCCATGGATGTCATTTGTTGACTGAGGCAATAGAAATGGCATGTCATTTCTTTCCCTATATATGATGTCTTTGGAAAAATCAGTTTTCTTTGTCTTGGTTTTCCTTTATACTTTTCTTATATGAAAAACATCTCTGAAGGTGAGAAAGATAGCAGAGAGATACATTTTCCGAAATTCTTTGCTCTATATCATAGCAAGTTAAAAAATTAGGTATAAGGGCACTATTCTGATGGTTTGTC
>JAJVUU010000044.1 GCA_021621525.1 Caryophanales bacterium | reverse complement strand
GGGATAGAGTTCCGTCCTTATCTTCGTTTATAAATACACAATTATTGAATTTTCTTATTGTTGATGGATTGGATTCAAAATGAAATGATAAAACCTTGTAGATAAAATGGATGTTCTTTTTTGAAAGAACGACATGGAATTCATCTTGGATTTCTTTGAGGAATGATGTAAATCCGTTATTGTCTTGAATTAGCATCTTAAGAAGAAGTGGCTCTTGAACCCTTTTTCCAAGACCAATCTTCTTTTGAAGATAGCATAAGTCTAAAATCATTTTCTTTGTAAGAGATCCAACATTTTCATTCTTGTCTTTCTTTACTAAATTGTAATAGGTTTTTAAAGGGGATAAAGCGATGTTTCCGGCATTGATGTTTCCAAATGTCTCCAACTCAATCATTGAAGGCACTCTTCCGACCAAATCTTTAGCCTGATTATAAGCTTTCTGGAAGATATCTGGACGATAGAAGTTTGCTTTTTCAATTGCTTTCAAGATGGCTTCTCTTGCTTTCGGGGTCAATGTGATTATGCTTCCGCCAGGCAAAGTCACCCTTCCGCGATTCATGGCAATGGCAGGAATTGTTTTGTCTGCTGCCGGAGCCCCAAGAAGGCTCGTTGGAAGAATGTAATTCATTTTGTCGTTGTTGCCGATGAAGTCAAGAACGACAAGGTATCCTTTTCCTAACCTTAGGCCACGTCCAAGTTGTTGTGAAAAGACGATGGGACTATCGGTCGGTCTGAGAAAAATGACCTGATTGATACTTGGTATGTCAATACCTTCAGATAATTTATTTACCGTAATCAAATAGCTGATAGCATTATCGTTGTTTGTCTGTTCAAAGCGTTTGATTTGATATTTGAGTTTATTGTTATTTTCTTCTGTAAATTCTGCTTTACCTAGATCTTCTTTAAAACCCATATTTATTTTTAATTGTGGAAGAACTTCGTTGATTTTATCAGCTAATCTTTTTCCGATATCGACTGAGGGAACAAAAATCAAAGATCTTAGACGCGAGCCAGAATAGATGTGACTTAAAGACTGACGAATAATCTTCTGGATATGGTTTGCCGAACATATCTCTTCTAGGTATTCTTCATATTTGTCTTTCCCAATTTTCTTGTTTATTTTCTTGAAAAATGTAGCTGCATCGTCAGAAAAATAAGCATCGTCGATACCAAAGTAAAAGAACGGGCATACAAGGTTGGCTGAAAGGGAGTCACTTAATGAAAATCGGCAGGCAACATTATTGTCAAAGTTGGAAATAATGTCATATCCATCCATACGAATGGGTGTTGCAGTCATTCCAAGTGTGCCAAGATTCGGCTTGAAATATTGCATGATCAGGCGATATTGATTTGATTCGCCTCTTTTGTTGCTGCATGACTTGGCTTTCTTTGATAAACCAAGATGGTGAACTTCATCTAGTATCAAGAAATCAAAATAATCAGGCGTTAGAATCGATGATTTCTTCTCGATTTCGGACAGAATCATATGTGGTGTTGAAAAAATATAGTGAGCTGAAGTATTGAATTCTTTTCCTCCGCATAGAAGGGAAAATCAGTTGCTTTTTTCTCTGGCATAATGTTCATGAATGTTCCCATAGAATCTTCGAGAACTTTCTGTTTGTCCATGACGAACAGAACTCTTTTAGCCTCGATTTTCTTGCAACCCAGGGCTGCGGCATAGGTTTTCCCTGATCCTGTCGCACTGACCAACAGAATTTTCTTTTTTCCGCTTTTTATGTTCTCCTGTAATTTATCGATGAATTCTTTTTGCATGTCATTTATATGAAAGGATTGATTTATTTGCTTGATTTTATCAGCAAATTCTTTTGCTGCAATTTTTTATCATGATAAAGTTTGGTGTAGTCGGAACAACTAGACCAAGGTAAACTCCGTTTGTCATGCCAATCCCTGTCGAATGTGGCCATAACAGCCTTGAAATAATCACTTTTTTCAGAGCAAACAACTTTAGTGTTCCACTCTTTATTGACTTCCAGTGCTCTTCTTGTGAGATTTGAACTTCCGATATATATTCTATAGAAGCCTTCTTTGTGTCTGAAAATATAAGCCTTAGAGTGGAAACCATCCGCTATTCCACATTGGAACATCTTTAGTTCAATGATTAGTTCAATGATTAGTTCAATGATTAGTTCAATCAGAAGTTCATTTATAGTTCAATCCAATACAAATTATTGAGGAAGATAATTGACACTATAGGAAGTGTGGACGATTTGATTGAAAATCTCATTAAAACTCAAGAAAAAATCAACACGCTATTGGTACACATGCCAAAGAAATGCAAACTTAGTTTTTATAATCCAAAGATAATAAAACCTGGGTTACAGCCGTTTGATAATCAAAAGATATATCTTGATACTGCTTCAGTTGATGGAACAACTACTATAGATTGTTCTTATCTAGTTTCAAACGAAAAAACTTTCTAGAGCAAACATTCAGCTTGTTTTGAACTCCGTTTGATCTGCAAGAATGAAGGGAAACTTTAAAGTCATATTCATGAACGAAGTCGATGTTACCTTACTCACAAGATGCATTCTTTCTACAGGATTCATTGGATTACAGGAAACTTCTTTATTGCCTGCTTCTTTTATTTATTCAGTTTTCTTATCAAAAGAATTCCGCGATGAAAAGGATAGAAATTCAACAGGCACAACGATGTCATCCATCAATAACAAAGATTTTCTTGATTTGCTTGTCCCTTATCTTACAGGGGATGAAATGAAACAATTTGATTTAAAAGCTCGCCCTTTATTATTACAATTTTCATCCGTGCGTGCGAAGATAATGAGATTAAAGGCTTTAAAAGCCATTCTTTTAAGAAAATATTTCTAATTTCTGATAAATCTTAACGGATTTTTTAATTATATCCGCGTTTTACGGGATTTCCGGGCAATTCATGAAGGACAAACCAGTCCTTAAATCGCTTCTTTAGGTAGCAATGAAAAACGAACCCGTACGGCGTAATAGCGTACGAGTTCGAATTATAGTCGAATGGTGACCCCGACGGGATTCGAACCCGTGAATGCAGCCTTGAGAGGGCTGAGACTTAAGCCACTTGTCGACGGGGCCATGGAACAAGCCTTATTATGATATCGATTTTTTTGGTTATAATCAAGGAAAAACGTGCAACAGGTATGAAAAAAGAATTCATAATGGACATTTTATGACCTTCAGAATATAGTAAAGATATCTTTGGAGGTGGCTATGGACACTTTTTTGACATTCACGGGAAAGAATTTTGACCCTTATTATGTGACGGAAAAAGATATCTCTTCCCTGGATATCGCCCATGCTTTGAGTCAGATTTGCCTTCAAAACGGACATCTTAGATTGTTTTATTCTCTCGCCCAGCATGCCATTGCTCTCGTCAACGAAGCAAAGGCACGGAATTTCAATGACAGGGTTTGCCTTATCAGCCTTCTTGGAAATGCGTATCTAGCCTATCTTCCGGATATTCCTTTATCCATGAAGGCAAGGCTTGAAAAATATGACCTTATGCAGAGACAGATTCAGGAGACCATCTATGACAAGTTCAACCTGACGGAGATTTCTCCTGAAGAGAAGAAGGCCTATGAAGACCTTGACAAATTGGTCATGGACAATGAGCTTCAGCTGCTCATGCCCGGAATGGAAAAGACGATGCCGGGAACTTTGTATGCCCGATTGGACATCAAAGAAGCCGATCATCGTCTTATCGAAAGGGAATATGCGAAGCTTCTGATGAAGCTGTCCCAGATTGTCCGTTAGTTGTCGGATCTCGAATAGCCGTTCTTCATGTGGCAGCTTGCCTCATAAAGGACATGGTTCAAAGCTTTGCCGGTTTCTTCCTTTGCCATATCGGCAAGGGCCTGGTTTGCTTTTTCAAGCTCTTCCTTTGTCGAAGAGGCATCATACTTGTTAAGAAGCTCGTGGCCTTTCTGGGCGACGGCATTCTGATATCTTTCAATATGAATGGAGCAAGTGTTGAAGTGACTGTCGGCAAGGGCACCGAGAAGTCTGCTTGACCAGTAGAAACTGTCGGTGGAAACCTCCATCTTGGTATTGGATAGATAGGCTGGAATATTATCGACGTTCGTATATAACGGCAAGAAACTGTTGAATACATTGCTTCCGAAGCATACCCATTCGATGGCAGCGACTTCTTTGGGAAGATAACCGCGTATCTGGGCACAGGACATGAAGGAGGTCCTGCTGATGCCGATGGGACGGAAGGCACCTTTCATATCGGTGTTTCCTGTCTTCATGTAAGGATCATAGGGCGTTCCCTGATAGTGGCTTGAAAGGATGTATTTGACATCTTCGACGGTGATTTTGTGCTCGGGGACGAGTGACCACGGAAGGTCGTCATCCATCGGAGAATAGTCGGCATTCTCCCCGTCGAACCGGAAGGTCCTGGGATTGAAATATCGGAGCATGAACCATGCTCTCGGGGTGTTGTAGGTGTGGTCTGAATCATCCCTGGAACCGAAGGCAAGCCTTGGATTGAAGTTCTTCCAGTCGTCCTTCTGGCTGAGATTGAGATGATTCTTGATGACGAATTCCTTCAAGTCGGGAGAACAGATGCTTTCCTTTTGATCGCCCATGGCATCCTCGAAGTCGAAATGGTCAAGACCGAACTGGTTGGGCATGACGACATACTTTTCATCGGGAACCCTCACTGCGATATAGTGATGGCCGCCGATTGTCTCCAGCCACCAAATCTCATCTTTGTCACTGAAGGCGATGCCATTAGGTTCATAGGTGCCGTATTTTTCAAGAAGCGAACCGAGGCGGAGAACACCTTCCCTTGCCGAATGGATGTAGGGAAGGACGAGGACGACGAGGTCTTCTTCGCCAATCCCACCCGGGATTTCCTTCTGTTTTCCTTTTCTTGGCACATATTCGACCATCGGATCGGCACCGAGGACTCTTGGATTGGATGTGATTGTCTCAGTGGCTGACATGGAGACGTTCTCGCTGTTGATGCCGCTTGCACCCCAGATTCCTTCCTTGGGATCGACGTTTGGCATCAAAGTATATTGCAAAGGATTGTCAGGGAGTTCTACCTTGACGTGGGATAAGACGGAAACATAAGGATTCTTTTGCTTGGATGGTGGTACGACGACCATCTTCTTGACATGGAACATGCCGCTTGGGGAATCATCGTTTCTGGCAATCATCGTCGAGCCGTCGTAACTCGCTTTTTTACCGACCAATATTGTTGTACAAGCCATTTAGTTAAACCTCACTAACTTTTATATTGTACTTCTTTTTCTTTCTTCTTGGAACTAGCTGCGATATTTTTCGAGAAGATATAAGATGAGAAGCCTTGCTGAATTGCTGAAGATGACGTCCTCATCATTCAAAAGAGCCTGGACTTCCGTTACGGAGTAGAGTCTTGCAGATATGTCTTCGAATTCTTCCTTTTCGTCTGCGCCTTTATTGAGAATCCTTGCCGTGACGACGGCATTGCATTCATCGGAGAGTCCTTCACTTGTCGGAGAAGGAGGAAGAAGGAGCTGCAGATCCGTGCAGGAATATCCAGTCTCTTCACGAAGCTCCCTTCTGGCTGTTTCGATGACGTCATGGTCGCTCTTGTCGCAAAGTCCGGCGGGAAAGGAGATGACTTCATGGTTGAGGGCCTGACGGAACTGCCTTTCAAGAAGGAGATGCAGTTCTCCTTTGATGAAGCAATAGGTTCCGATCAAGACGGCATCGGCTCTTTTGAAATCCTGCTTTGCAATCCGAAGTTCTTCCTTGCTTTCATTTCGGCTTGCTAGGAAATAGCTGGTATCTTTGACGCTTCCGTCATCCTTGGTGACTTCGTAGTGGAGCGTATAGAAATTTAAGAAACGATGGTCTGTCTCTTTTTCACATCCTTGAAATTTCCATTTCATATTCTCGTTTACCTCACATTGTTCCTAAAAAGTATACTCAATTAGAAGCAGAACATGATAACATTTTGCTTTTTGTTCATAAAAGGGCTTACATTTCATATAATGATAACAATGACAAAGGAGAATGACCATGGAACAGCATCGATTGTCTGAGGGAAGACTGCTGGATGAAAACGGAAACCTGATGGAGGCTGGATATGCCTTTCAGCCTGTCCGGGAATACCATAGGGCTGACATCAAGGCAGGAAAAAGCAGGATTAAGGAATGGGACTATTATTATGTCGGAAACAGGCAATATGGCATAGCCCTGACGATCGATGACAATTCCTATATGGATCTGTGCAGTCTGACTCTTTTTGATTATCAGAAGAAGACGTATCTTGAGAAATCCTATATGCATCCCTTCAGCTTCGGTAGAAGAGGACTTCCAGAGACGTCAGGAAAAGGTATCAACAAATATGTGGATAAGCATGTCTCTCTTTCGTTTGTCAATGATGGAAAGACAAGGCATTTGGTCGGAACTTTTCAGGGACTGACTCCCGGAAAGGATGTCACGGTCGACATCTATTTGGAAGAGACGTGTGATGACACCATGGTCATCGCAACACCATTTCAAAAAGAAAGACATTTCTATTACAATCAGAAAATCAACAACCTGAAGGCCAAGGGAAGCTTCACCTATGGCGGGAAAACATATTCCATGGATGATGCCTATGGTGTACTGGATTGGGGGAGAGGCGTATGGACGAGAAAGAACACATGGTATTGGGCAAGCATGAACGATGCCTATGAAAACCATACCATCGGATTCAACCTCGGCTATGGATTCGGCGATACGTCCAAGGCAAGTGAAAACATGTTCTTCTATGATCATAAAGGATACAAGCTTGATGACGTGACATTCCATATTCCCCAGGAAAAAGGAAAGGACGCCTATCATCTTCCCTGGAAGCTGACGAGCAAGGATGGCTTTATCGACCTTGATTTCACACCGCTCATCGTAAGAAAAGGCGGAGCCAATATCTTGATCATCAATTCCAGGCAAAGACAGGTCTTCGGAACTTATGACGGAAGAATCCAGGTGGAAGGAAAGACATTTGAAATCCATTCCCTGATGGGATTTGCCGAAAAGGTATATAACAAGTGGTAGAGGATTTCTAAAAACAAACCTGCATAAGAGATATTGGATTGGTATAAATAGAAAGATATTTATAATACCATCTATATCTTTCAACAATATCTTTTGATTTTGCAGAAAAGCCTGTTTTTCCGTGACAGCTTGCCTTCGCCAAGGAAGATGAACTTTCCTTTTCCCTTGACGGAAACCCGGTCATTTTCCTTCAAGGTATGGGAATTGTCCATGCAGGTCATGCCGTCGATGAAGATGCAGGCGTTGGCAATCAATACCTGTGCATCCCTTCTTGAGAGATGGTAGACTTCCGCAAGGATGCAGTCGAGACGGTTGGATGACACGTTGATGTCTTCCAGTTCGAAGCGCATCTCAAACGGGCAGTCTTTGGGAAGGATTTCTTCAACCTTGACGCTGGTATGCCTGATTTTGCCAAGTTCATTCTGGATACTGTCCTTGACGGTGTTCATGACAAAGACATATCCTTCTGTTCCGTCAGTCAGGATATCTCCGTACATCTCTCTTCGTACACCTAGGTGCATCAAGGCTCCTAAGTAGTCCCTGTGAGTCAATGTATCGGCAAATTTCGGGTTTCTTGGAGATATGTGAAGACAGGAAAAGGTGGCACCCAGGCTTTCTTCCTCGAGTGCTTCTTCCTTTGTCAGATAGGATGGGATGAAATAGAGAATTTTTCGATCGTCTTCCTCATGTCCACCATAAAAGAAGTAGCTGACACCATGGTATTTCTTCTCCAGGTAGGAAACATGTTCTTCCTTCAGCATCTCATAGAAGATACCCTGCTCTGACATGGACAGGAATTCACTATGCGTGAGGTAGGAATCCGAGATACAGCGGTTTGCCAATTCCCGGAATCGGCTCTTGAGATAGTCAGCTTCTTCCATAAAGGTATTCTTTCAGCATGGGAAGATAGTAGCCGGCATCCTCATATCCATCGAAATACAGGTTTCCAAGTTTTTCCATGTCTCCTTCCAGACGGGAGATGGTTATTGGCTTTCTTGGGTATATGACAAATATTCTTCCATCTTTTCCGAGTCTGTCAATTTCATCATATTCCAGATTTGCGTTGTCTTGGCTGTGACCTAGCCTCATGGCGAATTCAGGATGCCTGAGATAGCATATCTTGGCATAGTCGATGCTTGCCTTGGAACTTTTCTTGCGATATCCCTGTTGTCTGGTCATGATGGCAACGATTTTTTCAAAGTCGTGGTCAAGCGCATATCGATAGGGAACCTTGCAGCTTACCCCGCCATCAAGATAGAGCCTGCCTTCGACATTGACGGGTCTTGAGATATAGGGCATGGAAGCGCTGGCCTGGACGGCTTTGAGGATGTCGGCACATTTTCCTTTTTCAAAATAAGCAGCCTTCCCTGTCTCAATGTCGGTTGCGACGGCGATGAATCTTCTTTTGGTATCATAGAATCTTTCAGCATTGAAGGGCAGTTCCCGGTTGACATCGTTCAGACAGAAATCGAAACCGATGAGGCCTTTGTTCTTCGGATAGGCCTTCAGGCCGACATAACGGGTGTCATGCCTGTAAAGGAGGTTGATTCTTCCTGCTCTTTCGATGTCTCCGGAGACATAGAGCATACCACACAGGCTTCCTGCGGATATGCTGATGGTGGTTTCCAGATTGATGTCATGCTGCATCAGAAAATCCAGCACGCCGGCCGTATAGGTGCCTCTGAAGGCACCGCCTTCCAGGCACATGCATCCTTTGGTGATGATATCAGAGGTGCTTCCTTTTGGTATCAGATCGATTTTGGAATAGGTTTTTGTCTTTTTCATGCTAGGAATACTCCACATTCATTCTGTGATATTTCTTTTCCGAAAGGATATAGATGAAAAACGTATAGGCCAAGAGGGGAACCATGAAGAGGATGGTGAAGATGACATATTCCGGTTCGGTAGAGTAGTTGAAGAGAATCGGAGCGATGACGAAGTTCGGTACGTTGAAGAGAAAGTGGAAGATGATCGGTATCAGGGCAGAATCAAAATAGATGGCCAGATATGCGCATGCGAAGGTGATGATGGATGTTATGAAGATGGTGAGCATGGCATCAAGAGGACTCTCATAGATGAAGACATAACATCTTATCAAGGAGAAGAAGGCGGCTGAGAAAAGCATGCATCGGATGTTTCTTTTCTTCTTTTTGTGGATGATGTCAAAAAGGAAGGCAATCAGGACATCGACGAAGATGATGTCCTCGACGATGGAATCAAAGAGATCCACGGCTGTCTCAAGAAGCAGCTCCGTGAGTGAAAAGCCGATGTTGAACTCGGCTTCGTAGATGTTGCAGTAGATGATGTCCATCAGGCAAGGAATAAGGAAGGGAATCAGGACAAGATAATGAAGCTTCTGCAGCGGCCTCTCAATCTCTATTCTTAGGTGGTTCTTGAAATAGATGACCGGGAAGATCATCAAGGCATAATAGCATAGGCGGAAGATGAGCAAAGGAATGGTATCCATGAAGAAAACAAACGGAACATAATTCAATATCATGTACATCAGAATGAAGACGATGAGATAGACAAGCTTATGCTTTGTTTCCGGTTTCATAGCGTTCGGATGTTAGTTTATCACATTTTATGGCTATGGGGCTGAGGAAAGGAAGAAGGCAGGATTCTTTAGGGATTCAAGCCATCCGTTTGCTTTGACATTCCAACGATGTCGTGGTATAGTCTCTTCCGGTTCGTTTTATGGAAAAATAGAACCATCCTCATTACTCGCATGGTACTTCCCTTCCTGGAAGACTGTAGAAGGAGAATGACTTATGATACTTTTAGCGGATTTAGGGAATCGTTCCCTGGCTCTTTCTCTTTATGAAAACAAGAGGGAGCTTGCCTCGTTCAAGACGTTGTCGGACAAATTCAAGAGCGCTGATGAATACTCGGAAACCCTGAGGATGTTTTTGCATTCACAGAATCTGGAAGCCAAGGACATCGAAGGTGCCATCCTTGAAAGCGTCGTTCCGTCCCTTACCAAGAGAGTGGAAAAGGCTATCGACCAGGTGCTATGGAAGAAGACGTTGCTTCTGAACAGGAAACTGAAGACCTCCCTAGCCATACGCATGGACAACCCTGGCGAAGTCGGCTCAAACCTGATCAGTGCGGCTATCGGTGCGGTAAGCGATTATGACGAGGATTGCCTTGTCATCTGCATGTCCAGCTGCCTTAGCTTCAGTCTCGTGACCAAGGACAGGCAGTTCCTTGGCGGAAGCCTGTTTCCAGGGATGAGGGAGTCTGTCTCCCACATGACGGAAAACAGCGCCCAGCTGATGGAGATCGACTTAAGCAGGCCCAAGGGGCTGATTGCCAAGTCTACCAAGGAATGCATCAATTCCGGTGTCGTCAAAGGCTACATGCTTCTCATTGAGTCTATGTCCGACCAGATGGAGAAGGAATACGGAAAACCGCTGAAAAGAATCATTACAGGTCCTGACAGCAGCATCATCAAGGACTATATGCCTCATGGCTATACGTTCAACGGTCACCTGCTGATGGATGGTCTCTATGAAATCTATAAGAAGAATGAAAACCAATAGAAAGAGGTAAAACACTATGCGCAGAAAAAACAGTCGAAACGTCAGAAGACTGACAGGTATCAGCCTTCTCCTTGCCTTGGCCATCGCCCTTGGCTTCTTAGCTAACTATGTCCAGTTTGGTCCGTTCTCCATCACGCTCTCCTTGATTCCGATCGTCGTCTCTTCGATTCTATATGGACCGATTGCCGGTCTTGTCACCGGACTATGTGTCGGTGCAGTCACCATCATCGCTCCTGCCACGCTTTCCATGATCACTGCTCTTCAGTCTGTCAGCAGCCTTCCTGGCTATGTCGTCGTCCTTGAGACCATTTTGGTCTGTCTTGTCAAGATGGGCCTTGCCGGTCTTGTTCCCGGACTTGTCTTCAAGGCTCTCGGAAAGAAGCACTTCAACATCGGTGTCATCCTGTCTTCCTTGCTTGCTCCTATCTGCAACACCGGCTTATTCGCCTTCTTCATGTCAACCATGATGAGAAACGATCTGAATGCGGCTTTCAATGCAAGTGGCGCCAATTTTGCCTATTTCCTCTTCGTCGGTATGATCGGTGTCAACTTCCTCGTGGAGTTTGCCATCAATGCTGCTATCGCACCAGCTCTTATCTATGTCTGCAAATATGCCTTTAAGAACGTCAATCTCGGTACGGATGTCCTCGGCAAGAAAGACGATGATATGAAGGTTCAGGCCTGAGACCCGTGAGGGTCCCTTTTTTTCGGATGTATTATTGCCAAATATCATGAAAATCATTAAGATATTGCTAATACACCCCAGGAGGATATTTCTATGAAAAGAAAAATGTTTGTCGTTCTTGCTGCATTGCCTCTTCTATTGACTGGATGCACTGCTTCTGATATATCATCATCCGCCCCATCATCCGCACCGGCTTCCAGCAGCCAGCCTGTTTCGGACAATTCAGCGACAAGCGAACCGGAGAGCAGTTCGCCGGCTGAAGATACGACGCTTCCGGATCTGAAAAAGATGGCCAAATATATGGCTGAGCAGTCAAATATCTCGATGTCATCGACAAATTCCAATATTTCCATCGACTTCAAGGGAAAGGAAACCACCAAAGCTTCCTCAGCGGATGGACAGGATAAAGTCACGCCGATGTATCTCAAGGCGGACCTTACCAAGTTCAATACCGACATCGCCGTCATCGGTCTAGACGAAACAACGACCAGCAATTTCAAGGCTTCCCTTACGACGAAGGGAAACATCTCTGCAACCTATAATTTCTCTTCCTCCGATACGGCCGACAACAAGACCGCTACAGCCACAGACGCTTCCTTCTCTGCCTATGTCAAGAACGGGGCAGTATATGCAGACATAAGCGATGAAACGCTTTCAAAGCTTATCTTTGCACTGATGGGACAGGATGGAGGCAAGACGCTTGGTAAGATCAAGTATGTCTTCAATCATGATGATACTTTCCCTGGCATTGGAATCGACAAGGATGAGCTCGATGATGCTGTCGACGAATTCTATGCCCAGTACAAGGGAAGCAGCGGATTGAACACTTTTGTGAACCTTCATTCCGACGAGGATTATTCCTATATTGATTTCACAGCCACGACAGCTCTTCTCAAGACGCTTCCTCTTGTCTATACGATCATCGCCCAGGGACAGCTTGACCGGACCGACCCTGACTATGCTGACAAGGTTGCTAAAATCAACTCGACTGCCGAAGAGATGACCAAGATCGTCAACAAGACGACCATCAAGAAGTTCAGCATCTCGATTGCCTATACGGATAACGGCATCCATCATATCAGCAATGATATTGATATGAGCATCAAGGATTATACCTTTGCCGTGGATGATGATTCTTCCATCCCGACTGATGATAATCCTGATATTTCAAGCGGTGACATAGAAAAAAAGACTCGGGAAGTGACGATTGAAAACCTGAGACTTGCCTTCAACAGCAGATATACATTCAAATATGGAACCTCCGTCAAGGTTTCAGATCCTGGCGCTGATAAAGACTACAAGGATATCAGCAAGTTCATCGGTGGTGGAATGAATCTTTAATCTGTATCTTTCAAAAACAAAAAGCCTCTCCGTTTTATTATGGAGAGGCACTTTTTTTGTCATCTGCAAAGGCGATTTCAGGATGGATGCCATATCTATCAAAGAGCAGCAACATAGCGAAAAGAAAAAGATTCATCATGAGGAAGCAGGTATGGCTTTTTGGAATATAATCGATGACAAGAAGAGGTGCAAACAGATTCAAAGGTATCTGATGGACAAAGTCTTCAAACTCCTTCAAGCTCTTCATCATCGTCAGCTTTTGGAAGGAGAACTCTATTCCGGTAGGCTCAGGCTTCTTCATAGGTAGATCATCGGGAATATGGTTTGATTTCTCTGCTATCTGATAGAGAAAATCATGCTGGATATCATAGCTTCTGTTCATAGGTCTGATGGAAGACATGTTCTTTCATCCGGATAGGATGGAACCTGCTTATGATTTGTCTTGCGGTGTTGATGTTCATTCTGGAATCACCTCCTTTCTTTGCAAAGCGTCCTGAAATCAGGATAGCTTCCATAGGGGATGCCTAAGGCATGAAAAGTTTCGATGTCCCTGTCAGTAGGCTTTCCGTAGATGAGCACCTTCTTAGGCCGTACCATCAACAGCTTGCTTCTCAGAAGGTAGTCGTCAAAGTCTATGTTGTCGCTGTGATAACATCCATGCATGCCAAGGGCAACGAGAGGTGGTGTATGATATCTATTCAGATAGTGAAGCGTTGTTTCATCTCCGCATCTTAAAGATGGAATATAGGTTTCTTCTTTTTGGATGGCAAGGGCGGCTGAATATAAGGCGTTGAGCCTCATGTCGGCAATGTGCATTGCTATAGGCATGTTTCTGCTGACGCTGATATCCATGGAGACAAAGGAGGAATACTCCTTAAGCTCTTCGATATCTTTTTTGATCGTCTCGAATCTTGGATAGAGAAGATTGTCATTCATGAAGAAGCATAGGGCAGTGCGTTTCTTATCCGGCGCTGCCTTCCTATGATTCCATGGAATGATGTATTCCGGTTCTCTTGTCGCGTAGCAGGAAGAAGGAAGAATCGGAAAGCCTTCTTCGTCAAAGCTGACGCCTTTCTCTTCTAGATAGACTGTCAGCTGGTCGGCGAATACGTAATCATTGATTTTCATCGGAAATTCCTCCATAGAAAAACCTTTATGTATGCTGATTGAATTGAAACTTAAGAAATTAGTGTTGTCGAAAATTACAGAATATGCAATTCCTTATTGAACTGATGAATTTTTTCCTTTTGGAGATACTCTCAGAAATTGAATTCAACGCAGGTATGAAGCTCCTTGGCAAGGTTCAGCATGTCGATGACCTTCTGAAGGCCTTCGATGTATAGCTGTTTCTTGTACCTGTGCATCCAAAGATCACAGATTTCAAGGGCTTTGTCCGCCTGGGTATGGTCAATACATTCTTCTTCAAAGGAGTCAATGTAAATGCCTAAGGTGTCGTTGATGTCAAGGAAGACGGTGATTAGATAGACATCCAGCTGTTCATCATTGATGGTAGTGTATGTCACATTCGGTGATGAATTGTACCATAACTTGTCTTTGTAGTCTAAGTCATGTGGAACGACGATTTCTTTTGGAATTACTGGCCAGTTAGATGGTGCTTTTTTAATTCTCATCTTAAAAAGCTCCTAATTGTAAATGCTTTCTCTAAATAATAGTCTAGTATCATATCGTATTGCTTTAGAAATTGAACTCCAAGCAGGTACGATGTTTCTTGGCAAGGTTCAGCATGTCGATGACCTTCTGTAGGCCTTCGACATAAAATTGATTCTTGTACCTGTGCATCCAAAGATCACAGATCTCAAGGACCTTGTCCGCCTGGGTATGGTCAATCCATTCCTCTTCCCAAGCATCAATGTATATGCCAAGGGCTTCATTGATGTCGAGAAAGACGGTGAACAGATAGACTTCCAATTGTTCTATGGTAATTGACGCTGAGGTTACATTCGGTGAGGAGCTATACCACATTTATCATTACAATCCGGGTCATGTGGAACAACCATTTCTCTTGGTATGACTGGTCTTACTGGTTTCTTTTTCATTTCATCTCCTCCCTTCGCTTGATTCTGAAATGAGTCATTTTATTAATCTCGGCTTTTGTAAAGCCTTCCTGCCCAGTCAGCGTCTTTCCTGTGTAATAGTCTACAAAACCATTTGTTTTGATATTCAGGATTCTCAGGTATCCGCTTGGATCACAGGAGACGACATAATCTGAACCTTCTGTATGAAAGTCAATCTTATAACTTTTAAAATAAGGTGTTGACCCAGGAGCATATTTGTCGATGACTTCGTTTAGATCGACAGGACGCATTTCGTCTTTATGTTCCTTATAACGCCTTTTGGCACTTCTGATCTTCCCGGCAAGGTAGTTGGAGTACTCCGCATCATGTTTTTGAACCATGAGGGAGCGTTGGTACCTTAGTTTTGAGTCTCCCATTGATTACATCCTTTCCGAATGGCTTGTTGCCATTCTAGCAAAACGTCTATTTTTCATTTTTCATTTATAAATCCTTTCGATTGTAATGGATTTCATGATAATGAAATTGATTATGTTCTGCGGAGAGGTTAACATTAGTTGAGTCTTGAGGAGTCAACCACTCCCAGAACATTGTCGGCATATGGCTTCAACATATGTCGATTTTTTTGTCTATGCAATTCCTCATATTATGAATTTATACCATTTGTATGGTTCCTTTCCGCAGGGCTTAGCCAATGTTTCTTTGCTATGGCTGAGATAGCTTCGGGCAGCATCTATTTTTATTCAAACATATGTAGTTATGATACATCATTATAGATATA
>JAJVUU010000043.1 GCA_021621525.1 Caryophanales bacterium | reverse complement strand
GGATGCGGAAAAAGACATTCGACCTCTCTTTGGGCCTTGAAGACCTCTTCTCCTTTTTCGTTGATCAGGATGGCTCTTGTGGACGTGGTGCCCTGATCGATTGACATGATATATTTTTTCATAGCATCTCCTTGTTCAGTTGATATCATTATAGTTGGATGTAAGCCCTTTTATCCATTCTTTTTCAAAAACTCTTCTCATTATTTCTTCTTATGATATACTTTTTTGCATGAATCCATCAAAAAGAATCATTATCTTATCTTTTCTTGTCCTGACATCCTGCACGGATTACCATCTCCCCAAGGAAATAAAAGACAATACCATCACCTATTCCGAGAACATGGATTTTTCCTTCCTGTCATTTCCGACAAACGAAAATCCTCAAAAAGAAGATGCCGACGAAAACATACGTAACTATTTCCTTTCCGATGCCTCTCATTCTTCCTTGGATTCCACATATATCCTCATCAAAAAAGGAACCATCGATAACAAGGATTTCAAATGGAACGTCACCTATGATTCCTCCAAGACAGATCACCCTTATTATGTTGCCATGACCTGGAGTCTGGACAAAGAGGATGACAGGCCCAACCGTTCCTTCTTCTATTCGGATTACCTGAATTCCCTCTTTGATTTCAAAAAGGAATCCTATGATGTCTTTCATATCTACACCTATCTGAAGGATGACAAAGACATCGAATCCTCCATGAAGATATCCTATCAGGATATCCGCTATGGCACATCCCCATACATCCAAAGTGTAAAATACAGCCTTCAGGAAAGCAATCTTCCCAAGAAGAAATACAGTGACGACGAATATGGAAGCATGGGCTTTGAGACCATACGTTCCATGTCAGGATACATCGATACGCTTCTGAAGACCATCAATCCGGATTATTCTCTTTGGTAGAACCGGCTTTTCTTTGATTCGTGGAAAAGCGACTGGAAGGATTCCTTATGGGGTTCTTCCTTTTTTAATGTTTTTTGGTATTTTTCAATCATATTTCCAAAAAAGAAAGACAGACAAATTCCATAAATGTTATACTTTGATGTGAAAATGTTTAAAATTTCTTGCGTCTTTTTTAAGCTTTGCCGGAATTCATCATTGAAAAAAAGAGAAGAGCAACGGACACTTTCAAAGCCATCGGAATTCTGCTCATTCCGATGATCATCTACATCGAAAGGAGCTATCATGAAGCATAAGAATCTTCTTACTTCCCTAGTTGCCCTCTTCCTTTTGTCTGGATGCAATCGCATTGCCATCTCTTCTGAAAACACCGATTCCTCCATCACGGAATCCTCTACGTCATCAGACAAAGCCGGCAACCCTGTATCTTCACCAAAAGAATCCTATGGTTCCTCATCATCAGAAGAAAAGCAGGAAGAAGAAATCAGTTACTTCATCACCGTCAAAGAAGTCAAAGGCGGAAACGTGACCGCAGATCCACAGCTTGCCAAAAAAGGCACTCTTGTATCCTTGCAAGTAAACACAGAAGACAATTATGTGCTGGATGGTTTTACTTCTAATCCTGAGGTTGAATTCAGTGAAGTAGAGGAAGGAAAACTCTATTCCTTCGTCATGCCCGAAGAAAACGTCGAAATCACCCCTTCTTTTATAGGGCTTAACAGGCTGAAGCTTGTCAACATGGCTTCCGACTTGATATCAGTTCCTGACGAAGACAGCATCTTTCAAAAGAAATACAAGGAAGGTTCTATCGTCAGTTTCGACATTGTTGGCAAAGAAAGCAATTCCGTCCTGAACGAAGACATCGTCAATCATATCTACGTCCATGTCGGAAAAGAAACCTATCATCCGACACTGAATAAAGATAGTGGAAATGCGACCATATCCTTTGCCATGTCCGATAAGAGTGAAAGTGTCTATATCATCTATTCCAATCAGAAAAAAGAAGAAGCCGGGCATTCTCTGACAGTCTCGACTTCTACTGGTTTCCGTTTCCTTGGCATCGATGACAAAGAAAAATACAGCTCCATCGACTGCTACCTCATGAGAGAAGAAGGTTATATGCTATCCTCCCTTGCATGGAAATACGATGATGAGGAAACGTGGCATGACATCTCCTATGATTTCAAAAGCGGGAACCTGTCTTCCTGCAAAGTCACCTTGGATGGTGGCTTTGCCAAAAGCATCACCTTGAAGGCAGAAGGTCTGTTTGCCGGAAAGAAAGTCACCTATATCAATTCCTCCGATGTCGAATTCCTCAAGGGAAGAATCGGTTCTACTATCTATGACACCGTGGAAGCACCGACTCTCTTCATTCCAGGCGAAATCTATGACTTCTACGTCAGGCCGATTGCAGGAAAGCACCTCAAGGAAATCACCTTCACTGGCATCGGGCTTGACTCGCCAAAGCGTGAGTTCAATGATGTCTATAACATCAAGTTCACCATGCCGGACAACGATGTCACCATCCAGTATGATTGTGCCGAAAACGGAAAGATCGTCATCGAAGACAATCCTGCCATAGCCTCAGCCATCGCCAAGGGCGCCTTCTATGTAAGCGAACCTGGGATTGACAAACTTGCTCCGGGCAAGACCTTCTATGTCGTCATTGAGGCAAAGCCAGGATATATCATCAATGGTGCAAAGCTCAACGGCGGAGAACTCCAGAAAATAGAATCCAAGACCGACTATAATGCCGACGGATATCCAAAAGTCAGCTATGTCAAATTCACCATGCCGGAAAGTGGAAATGCCACCATTTCCTTCGAGGCCGGGAAGGGTTTTGCCGTAGATAACTCAGCCGAAGACAAGGTTTCTTTCTCTTCAAGCGGCAAAAGCACCTACCTTGAAGGTGACATCGTCAAGTTCAGCGTCAATCCAGGGGCGTTATACAAAGTGATGGATGTCAAAGTCGTCAAAACCGACGATGAAAGCACAGAAGTTACCTTGTCTTATGACAAATCGAAGTCAAAGCCCTATTCCTTCACCATGCCGGCATATGATGTCAGAATCAAGGTGACGAAGGAAAAAGTCGAAACCAAGACCATAAGCCTGGATTTCTCCGAGATTGATGACAAAATCATCAGCTATCTAGCCGTAAAATTCCAAAAGCTAGACATTGACGTCAAATATAACAAGGACAATACAACGTCTTCCATCGAATGCCCGTTGGATGAAACCATATCGGCTACGATTTCCTCCATCGATGCATCAAAGGAAGTCTTTATCGAAGCAACCTATGACGATGATTCAAAAAAGACATTCAAACCGACAGACTATAGTCTGAATTCATACTCCAACGAACTTGAATTCTCCTATGGCAAAATCGACGTCGGAAGCAACCTGAAAGGTTTGAAGTTCATATTGTCCGAGATGAAAAAATCAAACATCACGATAATCGATGGCACAGGCGGGGCAATCTCGTATTCCTTCAAAATCAATTCAAAGAATGTCGCATCGATCCCATCGACTCTTTACCTTCACCAAATCGTCACCATCTCCATCAACAAGAAGGATTCCAATGATACGAACATATATGTTCCCTATATCAACGGAACCAAAGCGAAAATAACCGGAAAGAACTTCAAGTTCGAAGTGACTGAGGAAGAAACCAAAATAGAATTCAAAAAAGATCAGGCCTATACGCTTCAGGTCATCAATAACTCCACATCCGGAACATTCGCCGATTATGACGAATGGGAAGAGATGGATGACACCTACAGTGGGAAGACGACAAGCTTCGCGGAAAACACCAAAAGGACATTCGAAATCAGAAGAGGTGGTAGCATCAACATCGACATCCTTGTCGAAGCAGATGGGATAAAAGACGAGTCCCTCTCCAAGAGAGATACCAAATATCTGATGCTGACTTTGACTTTCAACAAGAACTACAAGGTGACCATCACCGACCATGCATAAAATAATGGAAGGATTCGAAAGAGTCCTTCCTTTTTTGTATAAAACATTTTTGAAAATCATAAATCCAATAGAAAACAACTTTTTGCAAGAATGATGAATACTTAAAAGGTGACCCCAAAGCAGAGGTCACCTTGATCGTGGTTTTCTTATCTATCGTCTGAAATCAGATACAAAGGACAAGGCTCATTCGTTGAGCAGCTTTTCAAGTTCGTCAACAAGTTCAACCATCCTGTCTGTGACAGCAAGGAAGGCTTCCTTCTTGGTCAGGTCAACACCGGCAAGCTTGACCTCATCGATCGGATAGGTGGAACCACCGGATTTGAGCATGCTGATATAGTTCTCAAAGGCATGTGGCTTTCCTTCCTTGACGTTCTTGTAGATCAACATCGAGGCAGTGAAGGAAGTAGCATACTGATAGACATAGAACGGCGAATAGAAAAGATGCGGAATATACGCCCAGACAAGAGGTTTGACTCTTTCCTCGGCAATATCGATGCCATAGTATGTCTTATAGAGCTTGATCATCTCATCAGACAAGACCTGATAATTGATCGGTTTTCCTTCCTCAGCCATCTTGGCGATGTCATATTCATAATGGGCAAACAAGGTCTGACGATAGAAGGTCGCCATGATTTCATCGATGGACTTCTGAAGAAGGGCAATCTTGTCATTCTTGGAAAGAGTACCGGATTCCATGAGGTAATCCAGGAGATTGTGTTCGTTGAAGGTGGAAGCAATCTCAGCGACGAAGATGGTATAGTCCTGCTTCATGATAGGCTGAGCTTCCTCAGCATAGAGGGTGTGGACGGAATGGCCAGACTCATGGGCAAGGGTGAAGACGTCTTCAAGTTCACCGTTGAAGTTCAGAAGGATGAATGGAGGAATGCCTTCTCCGCCTGATGAATAGGCTCCAGTCCTCTTTCCTGCATGATGATAGACATCGACGAAGCCCTCCTCAGAAACCTGACGGGCCTTCTTCTGGAAATCCGACGGGAACTTCTCGAGGGATTTGAAGAAAAGCTGTCTGGCTTCCTGATACGTATACTTCTTCTCGGACTTGGCAAGAGAGACGAAGCGATCATAGGAATGATGTTTCTCCAAACCAAGATATTTTCTTCTGACTTCAAGATATTTATGAAGAGGAGCAGCATTCTCAGAGGCAACCTCGATAAGATTATGGAAGACGGATTCAGGAATGTTGTTGTCATAAAGATGTTCTTCCAGAATGGAGGAATAACCTCTCGTCTTCATCTCAGCAAGTTCAGCCTGGACGACGGTGTTATAGATTTCACCATAGGTGGACTTGTGTTCATCATAATAGGAATACAGAGATTCAAAGATAGCCTTCCTGTCTTCCTGACAGGACGCAGAAGAGACAAGGGAGGTCCAGTTTGCCTGGTTGACTTCGATTTCGCTTCCATCCTTCAAAATCGCCTTCTTAGGAAGGTAATCGGATACAGAAAGCTGAGAATAAAGAGTAGAGCCAGCCCCTCTTAAAGGCTGATAGAAGGAGAGCATCTTCTCCTGGTCTGCCGGGAGGACAAACTTCTGTGAACGGAAAAGCCTGTCATAGAAATAATCGAAATCAGAGAATTCCGGATTCTTCTTGAAAAAGGCATCGACATAATTCTTTCCTGCCTTGAGAATCTCAGGTGCAGCAAAAGAGGTTGCCGAAGAATAATCATTGATCAGGAAATGAACACGGTTCAACGTGGTCGCATTGCCGACATCCCTCTTATCCAGATCGCTCTTCATGGAAGCATATCTGACAAGACGGGAAAGCTTGGTGTTCGCCTGTCTTTCCAATGTCAGGAACTTCTTGAATCCTTCCTCGGTTGAAAGGGTTCCTTCCAATGCAGGATAGGCCGAAACGATGTTCTTGGAAACATCATCCAGTTCTTTTTCAAAGTCTTCCGACGTCTTATAGATTTTTGTAAGATCCCAGGTATCCATGGGTATTTCCTCCTTTTATATCAAAACAATAAGGACATTATAAAGGAATTCAGGGAAAGAAAAAATATTTCTTGCATTATTTGTAATCACTTAATACAATTAAGACAGTTATGCAACTGACAGGAACATTACCGATTTTCGAAGAAGTCGCACAATACTTCGAAAAACTCATCCGTTTGGGAGTCTATCCGGTAGGAAGCTATCTACCGAGCGTCAGAGAGACTGCATTGCAGAGCCAGATCAATCCGAATACGGTCCAAAGAGGATATTCGCTTCTTGCCGAAAGAAAGCTCGTCATATCCATTCCGAAGAAAGGATATCAAGTCATACGATTGGAAAAGGACAACAGCAAGAATATCATCAAGGAAAGTATATTTGAACTGATGAAGCAGGGATTCTCTCTATCCGAAATCAAGGAAGTCATCCAAGAGCTGGGGGAAAAAGCAAATGATTGAAATCAAAGACGTCACCAAAACATTTGAAAAAAAGACAGTCGCATCCAACCATCTGAGTTTCAGCATCGACAGAGGCGTCATCGGCCTTGTCGGTGAAAACGGAGCCGGAAAATCTACTTTGTTCAGGCTCATCGCCAACGTCATCCGTCCCGACGAAGGTGAAATCCTCATCGATTCGATTCCAAACAGCAAGAAGGAAGCCAAAGAAAAAATCTTCTATCTTCCAGATGATCCCTATGTGAAATCATCCAGCACGGTCGATTCCATCTTTGAATTCTACAATGCCTTCTATACCATCGACAAGACAAGATTCAACAATTTCATCAGCACCTTCGAACTGCCAAGAAACAGAAAGGTCCTAGGGTTCTCCAAAGGCATGAGAAGACAGCTTTTCATTGCCATAGCCTTGTCTGTCAAAGCGGACTATCTGCTTCTTGATGAAGCCTTTGACGGACTCGATCCGCTCATCATGGCAAAGATCAAGTCTTACATCCTCGATTCGAAGGAGGAAAGAAACGCCATCGTCATCGCAAGTCACAACATCAGTGCCCTGAACCAGTTGGCTGACAAGGTCCTCCTTCTCTCCAAAGGAAAACTGATGAAGGATGGTTCTGTCGAAGACCTTGCCAAGGCACTTGTCAAATACCAGATTGCCTTGGATGGGGAAATCACAAGAGACGGACTCGACAAGGCCGGCTTCCATGTCGTATCCATCAAGAAGCTCGGATCCATCTACCATATCGTAGTCTACCAGGATGAAAAGTTCATTCCCTATATGAATGAAACGTACAAGCCAAAGATCATGGATGAAATCCCCCTCGATCCGGAAGAAATCGTCACCCTCAACATGTTGGATGCAAAAGGAGAAACAAAATGAACAAGCGCTTCATCAAATGGCAACTCAAAGAATGGATGCCTCTTTTATGCGCCATTCTGATCATCTTCTTCTTTACGATGGTCGTTCCTGGCCTGATCATCTCAACCTACCGGGAGGTGTGGGTAGATGACGTATGGACATGGTCGATGAACACTCCATCCCTTTCAAGATTCGTCATCGCACCGATGTTGTTTGCTTTCATCCTACCTCTCTTTGTCCTGGATTACCGATTCAACAAACGAAAAGCCGATATCTATTATCAGCTTCCTCTGAAGGAAAAGGAATTGAAGAACACAAGGATCGTTCTTGCCCTTGTCGCCCTTCTTGTATTGTTTACCATCACCTTCTTTGCCGGTATGCTCTCGACAATGGCACATCAGACATCAGAAAGAAACTGGATTATCAATGCATATCCAGGCACACAGCTTGGGCTATACAACTATGGCTACTTCGCCTTATTCTATCTTTGCCTTTTGTTCATCATCTCCGGCGAATACTTCGTATCCCTCTTCTTTGCCAATCTTGGCAACAATTCAAACAGTGCCGTCATGAACGCCATCTGCGGAAATACCATCCTCTTTCTTCTCATCTCTTCAGTCTTCATGTTCGTCCGTTCCTGCTTCATTTCACCGGAAAATCACTTCCCGGATTCCCTGGATGCGTTGCTGCAATTCACCTTCTGTCTGAACCTGCACCCTGTCAGTCTGGCCATCCATACCACCTATTCCTTCACATGTGCCATCAAGAGCGGTCAATTCGAAATGCTCGTCTCAGCCGCCTACTACATTCCGTTCATCATCCTGGACGTCCTCGTCATCATCCTTGCCACCGTATACATGTTCCATGCAAAGGATCCATCCGGAGAATACAGTGGTTCCTTCCTGGCAAGGAAGGAATGGATGAACTACATCATCCATATCACTGCCTTCATCTTATCATGCTTCAACATCATCACGGTAAATTTCGGTATATGGATCTTCATCTATGCTACCATCTATGTCGTCTTTGAATACCTCATCATCTGTTCTTCCAGAAAATCATTCCATCTCAAAAAACTCGACTATATCCTTCTTGGCATCCAGCTTGTCTGGTTCTTCGTGCCTTTTGGAATCAAAGCCATATCCTACAAGATAGGCTAGACGTTGTAATTTCCTTCCATTATGGTTAGAATGTTCTCAAAATGAAACAAAGTATCTTTTTTGACTTGGACGGCACCTTATGGGATGCCATCAGACAGATTCACCAAAGCTGGAACGAAACCATGGAAAAGATGAATCAACCATTCCGCTTCTCCCTTGAGATGATTCGCTCCACCATGGGTCTCACACCGGAAGAGACTCTCCCTATCACCTTCCCAGGAACGACAAAGGAAGAAGGAATGTACCTCTTCCAGGAATGCGTCAAAGGTGAAATTCGCTTCCTTTCCAGGACGCCCGGTTCAAAATATCCTTTTGAAGACGAAGTTCTGGGACGCCTTTCGGCAAAATATCCGCTCTATATCGTATCCAATTCCGATAAGGGATATATCGAAAACTACATATCCTGCTATCATATGGAGAAATACTTCAAAGGACATGTATGTGCCGGAGACACCGGTTTGGCCAAATGGCAGAACATCCTCTATCTAAAGAAAAAGGAAGGTATCGATGAAGTCATCTATCTTGGCGATACCATGAAGGATAAGATCGAATCCGAAAAAGCCGGTGCGACTTTCATCCATGCAGCCTATGGATTCGGAACAATCAAGGACACTACCTATGCCATCCATTCCATGAAGGAACTGGAAGGAATCGTAGATACCATCTTCCAGCACTGAAGAAAAAACAAGGCAGTCATTTCCATGAATGGCTGCCTTTTTCGATGCCCAGGTTTCAAATCGAATGTCAAACAGACGCCTTATCCTCTATAAGCCACCTTGATTGACTCATGCCGATATCGCAAGAACAAGAAAAACCAAAGAACAGGTATCAGAAGGAGAAGCCATAAAGATGGCAAGAAGAAGGAGACTGATGCATAAAGGACATGGCTGAGGAAAACATTGAGAATCCAGGAAACAAACATATAGATCCCATATCCAAGAATTCCATAAGCCAAGGAAAGAAGGAAAGTATGGAATAACAAGATGACATCCACATCTTTTCTTTGGTATCCATGAAGTCTCAGCAAATGAAGATCATTCCTAAAGTCATGGATACTCTTTCCGATACGACCCGAGAAAGCAATGCAGCAGATGACGAAAAAGATGATAGAAAGAAGCAAGACGATATAACGCATCCATAAGGATACTCTGAGGACGGAATTATAAACATCCATATCTCTTCCCTGGATTTGATAATACGTTCCGACCGGATTCTTTGTAAAAGATTCGTCCATGTTCTTGAATCGGCAATGGAGATTCGTCAGCTTCTTCAGTCTTGATGCACTCTTTGGATTCCGGCATATGGCTTTGGCATAGATATTCTTCACATACTGCCTTATTTCATCACTCTTCAGATAAACGGCTTCCCTGTCATTGTCAAGGCATACGCCACGGATAGGATATCTATTCCCATCGATATAGACGCTTCCGTCCGGATACCTTGAAAACAGTCTTTCATAGGCTTCCTTCTGCTTCCTGCAGAGAACTGGTTGATATTTGTTCCCGTATGAATTCAATAAGTTTGTCGCTTCCTTGACATATTCCGGATAAAAACAATAATCTTCGCTCTGATATGAATCAAGGATATGTTTGGACAGGGTATAGCAGATGATATCCTTGGATCTTTCTTTGGAATCCCCTTCCATGTATTTTGTCTTATACTCGGAAAGAGGATGGGAAGCATAGGTGAGCTTTGAAAGTTCAGAATCCAGAAGAAGAGCATCATCAAAATGATTCCAGACAGCACGGTAGAAGCATAAAGGAGCAACATCCTTCATAAAGGTCGAAGAAGAGATGTCCTCAAGACCATAATAATAGATATTCCTTCCGACAAAATCCGAATGCACGGAATCTTCGTCATCCAATGTGATCTCAATCACAGGGGTATCGACATGGTTTGTCTTACAAGCCTTGTCAAAATAGGAAGCAGCCAAAGGATTGGACAATATCACGCCATCATCATCTCTGACAACAAAAATATCATCTTCGGAAGAAAGGCTTCCAAAATCAGATATCTTTGTTTCATATCCGTTATCGGTGACAAGATTCACCGATTCATAACTGGCATCCAAGGAATAATAGCCTTGATATCTACCATAGTTCTCATAGTATTCGTCTGAAAGGAAAGCCAAGGAAGAATGAGAGGAAACCTCTTCTCTGAACTTCTCCGTCATGGATTCATTATGCTGATCATCATAACTGGTTTTCTTCAAGGAAGCATAGTCAGAAAAGCGGATGCCGGATTGATAGATTCCTGAAATCTCCATCGGCCTATTATGAAATTCAATATGCCTTCCAGGCAATGAAGAAATGTCTTTCTCTTCCGGAAGGAATATCTTCTTATCATAGGGATCATAGAACCCACAGGAAACCAAGCTTTCTGCCATGATGTCGCTGATAAGAATCTCGTTTTCCTTTTCCGGAGGTTTCCCATAGGAAACATCGATGTCATATGAAGTATCATCCTGATAAGGAAGACAATCCGTCCTGATATCAAAAAGAACGCTTGAATAATCATCATACCTTGAATATAAAGGATGTTGAAACTTCAAATCACCGCTCATGACACCATACATTTTCAGTCCGGCCTCTTGTTCGAGATAAGATATATCATCTATGTTCATACCGACATCAAAGAGAGACTGATATTCATAAGAAGGACGCGGATTATATCGTACCGGCAGGACAACCTGTTCTGATTTCTGAATCTGAATCGTATCATATTCGGAATTTGACAATGACTTGGCAAATCCATCGCTTCTTGAAACACTGAACATAGAAAACGAAAGACCTAGCAAAGAGAAGGTCACTGCTGAAAGAAGCAAGGGAGCAATCGCCTTCTTTTTGCTCACACAGGTCATCCCTTCTTTCAACAGAACATCCAATGGTGACTTTGATTCCTTTTTGAAGGTCATTTCTTTGCAATCACAAGGAGCGGACATATTTATGCTTTGTGAATTCACAAGATTATCTAAATCAATGGACTGACTCAAGAATGGAATATCACTTTCTTCACATCCTGTCAAAATCAAAAGATGTTGTTTTGAAAACTCTTTAAAGAATGACAGGATTGTTTTCTTCTCATCATCGCTTCTATTTTGAAATATACATGGGCATACAAGAATATCAATCGTCTTCTTCCTTATGCATTCGAATGCCAATGACAGCCTTTCAGCAAGAGAGAATTCTTTGATTTTGATCTTTTCTTTCCCATGCATTCCAATTCCACCCAAAATGGCTTGAATGGATTCCCTGGCTTGCTTTCTTTTTATTTTCAGAATGATCTTGAGGTTATCAAAGACGGTTTTGTCTTCAAAGAAGAACTCATCCAAATCAAAGAAGAAGATGTGATTCCTTGCAAAATCTTCATATTGTCTTCCGTTCCTGAAGAACGATGTTTCATCTCCTATCTTGATGCTTCCTGAAAAAGCATCATATTTTCCAGACAGGCTTTCAACAAAAGCAGACGCACTATTCCCTTTCAACAGGGCAACACCTTTTTCCTCCATTTGAAATGATACGTTTTGGAATATGACATCCGTTTTCCTTTTTGCTTTCTTGGAAGCAGTGAAATTCTTGATTTCTATCATATGGTGATTTTGACGTAACGGACAGACATCGTATAGCCACCTTTTGTCAATTCATTCGCATAGGTTATATACCGATAATTATTTTTACAATAGCCTAAATCAATTATTTTTTTAAATCTTCTCTGACAAGCCTCCTGACATAGTCAGCCTTGCTCGGGACAGAGTCCAGTTTTTCAAGGACATCCGAATCGGTGTCCTTGTTAAAGTGAAGATTGATTGCCCGCTGGTGTGCCTTTCTCCAATTGTCAATCATCTTGTACTGTTTCTTCTTTGCTTCTTCTTCCATCTTGATTTTCTCCTTTTTTTTGCGTAAAATGTCTTCGTCAAGATTGAGAGAAGCCACAAGGCTTAGATATTTGGCGATATCTGGAGTATCAATCAGACTCAACGTTCAAGGCGGTTAGCGACCGCCTTTTTTCGTATCGTCCCCATCCTTATCCTTCTTGGAATCTCTAAGAAGGTACAGGATGATGATAATCAGGATAAGAGCTGTATAATCCATGATGATTGTTTCCTTTCAGTAAGCCGCCTAGTCTCACATGGTGGGGCGCTTCTGATTGGATTCCTCATGGCTTCTCTTTCGGCAGTTCTTTCGAACCACATATAGTATACTACTTAGCATACGCTATGTCAACAAGATAATAAACTTTTTACTCTTTTTTAGTCACAAAAAGTCACACAAATAACCGAATATGTAGTGAAAATTTAAATATAGAAAATAAAAATCATAACGAAAAACAACGATGAAATGCGAAATTATCGTTATTTAAAAAACCGATAGAAAAACTATTTGAATTTCATGACGAAATGAGTCTATCCGTGTAAAAACATTGTAAATCACCTGTTTTTTTGTAAACTTGACGATTTGAAAGCGCTATAATTATTCCAATATAGAAAAGGAGCCCCATTCATGGCTGATCCAAATCCAACTCCCGCCGAAAAACCGCTGAAGCTGAACGTGAAGCGCACCTGCATCATCGGCTTTGCCTTTTTCGGTATCCTTCTGTTATGGCAAGTCTACGATTCCTGGTGTCCGACGTTTTTGACGGAACTCTTCAAGAAAGCCATCCCAGGTTCTACCAACGAAGAAGTGCAGTATCTCGTCGGCATCATGATGGCAATGGACAACCTGTCCGCATTGATTCTTCTTCCGATATTCGGTCACCTCTCCGACAAGACCCATACCAAATTAGGCAAACGTATGCCATACATCATCGTCGGAACCCTCGTCTGCGCCATCTGCTTTCCCTTCGTCCCCGTCTTCTTCCATTACAACAATATGGCTGGAACCATCGCCATGATGACCATCGTCTGCTGCTTCATGATGATGTACCGCAATCCTGCTGTCGCCTTGATGCCTGATATGACACCAAAACCCTTGCGTTCCAAGGCAAATGGCATCATCAACATCATGGGATATATCGGCGGTGCCTTTGCCACCATCGTAGGCCTCTTCTTCGTCCTAAGCCAATATCTTGGCACACAGACCAAGAACGGCGAACCTCTTCCCCATACATGGCAATACCATAACATCTGGGCTATCGAAGCTCCTTTCCTCATCGCTTCCGTCCTTATGGTCATCTCTGCCGTCGTCCTCATGATCAACATCAAAGAGAACAAAATTGAAGCAGAGATGAAGGATGAACTCGAACGTGGCGAAGCCCTGGCTGAAATCGAAGACAAAATCGAAGATGACAAGCCGATGACGAAGGCCAACAAGACCATGCTATTCCTCATCCTCATCGCCGAATTCTTCTGGTTCATGGCTGACAATGGTATCGGAACCTTCATGGGCAACTATACCTTATATTATCTTCAGGCTTCCTCACGCTCCAATATGATCAACACCATCGTCGGTGGTCTGGGATCCGTCGTCGGATTCGCCTTCGGTGGTTATATCGCAAGCAAAATCGGAAGAAAATGGACTGTCGTTTCCGGTCTTGCCCTCTCTTTGGCAAGCTATCTCTTCTGGATCATCGCAACCTATACCTTCTTAAAAGGTGCTGCCGGAAGTGGCAGCTTCCCGATTGCCATCTACTTCATCTGGTTCGTCAAGGGTCTTGGCATGTCCCTTGTCCACGTCAATTCCTTCCCGATGGTCGTAGAGTTGTGTTCTTCCAAAAAGATCGGTGCCTTCACCGGATATTATTATGCCAGCTCCATGGCTGCCCAGACCGTGACTCCGGTCGCCTTAGGCGCCTTGATGCTGACCCCGAACCTTGACTTCGGCTTCTTACCGATCTATGCTGGAATCTGTCTTACCATATCTCTTGTCATCTTCCTCTTCATGAAGAATATCCATTCTTCCAAGACAAAGTTTGCCAAGGGCCTGGAAGCATTCGATCAGGAAGATTGAAAATGAACAAGAAACAAATCATTGAATCTGTCAATCCTCTCTTTCTCAAAGGCATCTGCCACAGAGGATATCATAACGAAAAAGATACCGAAAACGGACTGAAAGCCTTCCAGAACGCCATCGACATCCATATGCCGATTGAACTTGACGTCCATCTGACGACAGACAATCGCCTCATCGTCATCCATGACTCACAGCTGAAACGAGTCACTGGAAAAGAAGGCATCGTCGAAGAGATGAGCGTAGATGAAATCCAACGGAATTATGCGCTTCTCGATGGTGAGAAGATTCCGACCCTCCAGGAAGTCTTTGACCTGGTAAAGGAAAGAGTCCCCATCGTCATCGAACTGAAGGTCTATAAAAGAAATTACAAGCCTCTTGCCAAAAGGCTCATGGAAGAACTCAGACAAGTCAAGGACAAGAAGAACTTCATGCTCATCTCCTTTGATCCAAGAGCCCTTCTTCCCTTCAAGAAATCAGGATTTGTCAGACAGCTTCTTGTCGCCCATGACAACAAGCACGAATATGTCTATATGTTCCGCCATTTCTTCGAAGGTGTCGATCTGGAATATACCTTCCTGGAATGGAAGAAAGTACAGCGGTATTCCAAAACGCATTTTGTCAACATCTGGACCGTCGAAAAAGAGGAAATCGTCAATAAATCCATCCCCTATGTCGATACCATCACCTTCCAGAACATGGATTATCAGATTGTAAAGACAGCCCTGGAAAAGAAAAACAACCTATAAGCAAAATCCTTCCGATCGTGTGACCGGAAGGATTTTTGTTTACTTGATTCTTTCGAAATATTCGTCGAGAGCATGATATCCTGCTTCATCGACCTTGAAGGAGTAACGGAAGCCTTCGATCACCTTGAATTTCTTCAAGGCAAGGAAGGAAGACAAGTTGCCGACTGCTTCACCTGACCAACCATAGTCTCCGAAGACAGAAGCTTTTTTGTTGGTGAAGAAGATGGAGAGTTCGCTGTTGACAAGGTCATAGAACAAAGACACGGCATCATTGACGATGGTCGGTGTTCCAAAGAGAACAGTGCCGGAAGTACGGATATCTTCAAGAATGCTTCCTTTGAGACCGTTGTAGTTCAAGGCATCAATCTGATAGAAGGCAACCTTCTTTCCTTCCTTCTCGAATTTATCCTTCAGATAAGAAGCCATCTTTCCTGTATACCCATAGCAGGAAGAATAGACCAAGGTGACCTTGGTCGGATCATTGACGACAAGGTATTTCTTCCCTTCTTCACGGAAACGATTGATGACATCCTTCACATCCGTATCGATGACAGGACCATGTCCAGGAAGAATCATATCCAAATCAAGCTTGTCTGCCTTGTCGCTGGCCTGGATGGCAAAGGAAGCAAAAGGAGACATGATGCATTTGAAATAGTAGTCGAACATCTCATGATAGAGATCGATGTTCTTTTCCTTGGAAAGAAGAATGTCATCCGTCGCATAATGTGCTCCAAAGGCATCACAGGAAACAAGAGCTTTCTTCTCCTTGATATAGGTGAACATGACATCAGGCCAATGACAGAAGAGACCAGAAACAAACTGAAGAGTATACTCTCCGACCTTGAGTTCCTTGTTTGGAAGCATCGGCTGGCTCTTGAAAGGGAAGCGAAGAATGTTCTTCAGATTGTTCAGTCCTGCACTGGAGGCAAGAACCGTGATATCAGGATTCTTCTTCAGCAAAGCCTCGATGGCTCCGGAATGATCCGGTTCCGTATGGGCAACGACAAGATATTTGATATCAGAGAAATCGACGATGGAAGAGATATGTTCCAGATACTCTTCTTCGAATTCGGCCTTGGAACCTTCGAAGATGACAGTACCTTCGCTTGTCTTGAGAAGATAGGAATTATAGGTTGTGCCATGACTTGTGGGCATGATGACATCAAATACCTGAAGCCCCTTGTCGACGACACCGACATAATACAGATTTTCACTCAATTGCAATGTTTTCATAAAAACAACCTCCATCTATATATTGTAACGAAAAGAAATATGGATTGACAAATCATATGCTACCGAATGAGTATT
>JAJVUU010000042.1 GCA_021621525.1 Caryophanales bacterium | reverse complement strand
GGTCTATTTTATATATGGCGGAAATTCCATAAAGAAAAACGGAACCTATGAGAAAATCATCGATTCTTTAAAAGAATCAAAGATTGCTTATAAAGAACATTCTGGAATCGAAGCGAATCCTGATATAGAAGAAATACGTACAATGGTCGAAGAAGTGAAATTGATGCAACCGGATCTCATCCTTGCCTGTGGAGGTGGAAGCGTCATTGACTCAGCAAAGAGCGTTGCTCACGGATATTATTATGATGGAGACCCTTTGGATTTCAACAAACATCTGGTCAGACCTTTGCATGGTCTTCCTGTGGCAACGATTCTGACTTTGGTTGCTTCGGGTTCTGAGATGTCGGATTCCTGCGTTGTAAGTGACAGACGGCATCATTTCAAGGCCGGCTTCAATTCCGTGACGAATTATCCGCTGTTTTCCTTGCTTGATCCAAGCCTTACACTCAGCGTTCCTGCCTATCAGCTCGGATGTGGCTTTGCGGATATGTTCTGCCACTCCTTTGAACGATATTTCTCCCCATCATCTGCTATCGAACCGTGTGATGGCTTTGCTTTGTCAATCATGCATGACATCGTCAGAACTTCTTATGCCGTATTGAAGAATCCAAATGATATCTCGGCAAGGAGGGCAATGATGATCGAGGGGACTCTTTCCCATAACGGTTTCACGAATTATGGAAAGGGGAAGGTGTTCATCGTTCATAAGGCGGAGCATATTCTCAGCGGGCTTTATCCTCAATTGACTCATGGGCAGGGAATTGCCCTACTCATGGCTGAATTCCTTAAGGTAAATGCAGATAGACTTCATGACAAAATCATGGAATTCGGACGCCTCGTCTTCCGGATGGAACCATTGTCTGTTGCTGAAGTCATTGAAGAACTTGAAAAGTGGTTGGATACTCTTCCTATCGCCCATTGTTACTCCGACCTGCCGTTTGAGATGAAAGAGGAAGACATTCGTAAGGCGGAGAAAGTATTGAAACTGAAATAATTTATGAGCATTATATGCCTTAGGGGCGTATAATGTGGATTGTCTGATGTGTGTTATTCGAACAAGGAGGATTTTCCCATGACGGAAAATAATAATTTGAAAGAAGCCCCCAAGTCATTTCTTGACTATAATGCATCGTGGCCTTTGACATTGGTTTATCTCGGCTTTCTGATCGGTATTTATTTTGCTCAGCAGTATTCCATGAAGTTCATTTCCGACTGGAATGGATATGCCTATTACTTCATATCTATCATCGGTGGTGTCATCGGAACCTTCTTGATCTACAACCTCGGCAAAATCGTGTTTGCCAAAATCTGTGGATATCGTATTCTTTATATCAAACTTCTTGGCCTTACCTTGGATAAGGCGGATGGAAAGAAGACCAAAGTCAGTTATGACATCATGGATTTCTTTACCATCGGAATGCAATTTGTTCCGGAAGATGATGATACCAAGAAAAATCCAACATTGCTTTTCTTCGGTGGCATCATCTTTGAAACAATCATCTTGATTTTGGCATTCGTCTTCTTCTTTGTCTTTTCCATGAATCAGAGAAGCCTTGTTGCAAACTTCGGTTGGACATTCCTCTTTGCTGCATGCTATGGCTTCCTAACTCCTCTTTATGAAATGCTTCCTTTCCGTCAGGACTATCCGACGGATATGTATAATTGCATGATGACGAGGAAAGAAGAGGATCGTATTGCCTTTAATATTTTCCAAATCAATAAGAAGAGAGAAATGACCGGAGAAGACTTCATCGTTCCTTCATTCGAAGAATACAATTCCTTCTATAAGCTTCATACTTTATATTATCTTTATCTGCAGGATCTTTATGAGTCTAAGCTGACAAAGGCTTCGGAAGCACTTGACAGGATGAAGTATTTTTCCAAATATTATTTAGAAGACGAAAGATATCTTCCTCTGGCTGAAACCGTCTATCTGAAGTTCCTTGTCGACGACGAGCCGGGAGCCAATAAAGTATTCCTTTCCATCAAGAAGGATGAGAGAAAGAACGTCACAAATCCAAGTGATTTGGCCGGTTTCCGTACAGCCGTGCTTGTTCTGGCAAACATTCATTCTGATAAGGAGGCCATAGACAGCCTTACTAAGTCGTATGAGAAGAAGCTTCAGTCGCTTAACTTGGTTGATTCCTATCGTGTAAAGAGGGAAAAAGCACTCTTCGAATCTGCCTATCAAAAGGCTAGGACGATGAAAAGCGACCTCAATCTTCCAGAACGTTCAAATTGATCAAATAGAAAGAACCGCATGTAAAAGTGTGGCTCTTTTTTGATACAATTGTATTCAGGAGGTCTTATGTCTGAAGTAACAAAGAAAGCGATGGTCTATGCTTTGAAGGATGTCTTAAAGACAAAACCTTTCAATAAGGTGACTGTCAGTGACATCACAAATGCATGTGGAATGAACCGTATGACGTTTTACTATCATTTCCAGGATATTTACGCCCTTTTGGAATATGCCATCATGTCTGAGTTTTCCAAGACTCTTGCTGGAAACAAGACGGCCAGCACATGGCAGCAGGGCTTAGGAAATATTCTTCTTACCGCCCTTGATAATAAGGATTTCGTCACTAACGCATATCATTCTCTCGGAAGAGAAAAGGTGGAGAAGTATCTTTCCGATGTCGTCTTTTCATTGACGTATTCCGTTGTTGATGAGGAAAGCAAAGGAATGAGCGTTTCTGAAGACGACAAGAAATTCATCGCTGAATTCTATAAGTATGCTTTGATAGGCCTCGTCCTGGATTGGGTAAAGAATAGTATGATGGAAGATTATCACATTCTTCTAAAACGATTTGAGACGATACTTAATGGTGAGACCAAAACGGCCTTGAATCGGTTCAGGGTCGATTCGTAGTACATCAAAAGTTAAAAAATGATAAAAAAATAGGCAGTTTTGTCCCAGTGATAAAAAGTTCATCACGAAGGCAAAACTGTCTATTTTTATATTTGTCTATTTTTTCTATACTTATGGTACCTTGATAGGAGGAAACAAAAATGTATTATTCAAGTGGAAATTATGAAGCGTTCGTCACCCCCAAGAAACCAGAGGGGATCGAAAAGAAATCAGCTTACATCGTCGGCACTGGTCTGGCTGCCTTGAGCGCTGCCTGCTACCTCGTCCGTGATGCAAGAATGGAGGGAAGCCATATCCATATTCTGGAAATGGGCGATATTGCTGGTGGTGCCTGTGATGGAAGACTTACTCCTGGTGGATATGTGATGCGTGGCGGAAGAGAAATGGACAATCATTTCGAAGTCATGTGGGATCTGTTCCGGTCTATTCCGTCTATCGAAACCGAAGGACTCAGTGTTCTTGACGAATATTATTATCTTAATAAGGAAGATCCAAATTATTCTAAGTGCCGTGCAACGGAAAAATGTGGACAGGATGCACATACGGATAAGAAATTCGGATTGAGCGACAAGGCTTGCATGGAAATCATGAAGCTGTATCTTACTCCGGAAAAAGATCTTGAAGATAAGAAAATCACGGATTATTTTGATGATGAGGTGCTCAATTCCAACTTCTGGATGTATTGGAGAACGATGTTTGCCTTTGAAAACTGGCATTCCGCTTTGGAAATGAAGAGATATCTTCAAAGATATGTCCATCATATCGGCGGACTTCCGGATTTCACCGCCCTTCGTTTTACCAAATACAATCAATATGAATCCATGATTCTTCCGATGCAGAAGTATTTGGAAAGCCATGGAGTCGAGTTCCATTTCAATACGAAGGTGACCAACGTCGAGTTTGATATTTCAGCAGACAAAAAGGTTGCCAAGAGAATTGATATCGATAAGAAAGGTGAGAAGAGCAGCATCGATCTGACGGAAGATGATCTTGTCTTTATCACCAATGGCGGTTGTGTTGAGAATTCGACCTACGGAGATCAGAATCACGTTGCTGGATATAAGACAGAACTGACTGATGACGGAGGTTGGTCTCTTTGGAAAAAGATTGCTGTCCAAGATCCGAGCTTCGGTCATCCGGAAAAGTTTTGCTCTGAACCGGATAAGACTTGCTGGATGTCTGCAACGGTTGAGACTCTTGACCAGGAAATCATTCCTTATATCACGAACATCTGCAAGAGAGATCCTTTTACCGGTCATGTTGTCACCGGCGGTATTGTTACGGTCAAAGATTCTTCTTGGTTGCTGAGCTGGACGATCAACAGGCAGCCACAGTTCAAGTCTCAACCGAAAGGTCATTGCCTTGTCTGGGTCTATGCACTTTTCAATGACAGGCCGGGTGACTTTATCAGGAAGCCGATGAGAGAATGCACTGGAAAGGAAATCTGTGAGGAATGGCTTTACCATCTTGGTGTCGAACCGTCCAAGATTGAAGAATTGGCTGACAAGCACGCCAATACCATCCCTGTCATGATGCCTTATATCGATGCTTTCTTCATGCCGAGAAAGAAGGAAGACAGACCGAACGTCGTTCCGGATAAGGCTGTCAACTTTGCCTTCTTGGGTCAGTTTGCAGAGACTGCAAGAGATACCATTTTCACTACTGAATATTCTATGCGTACCGGTATGGAAGCAGTCTATACGCTTTGCAACATCGATCGTGGAGTCCCTGAAGTTTGGGGAAGCACCTATGATGTCCGTGACCTTCTTAAGGCTACAGTGATGCTTAGAGATGGGAAACCGGTCACTGATATGGATATGAATCTTGTGGAGAAAATTGCTTTTAAGAAAGCTCTCAAGATGATAAAAGGAACGGATGTCGAATTGCTTTTGAAACAATATAAGGTTATCTGATTTTGATATAATGGCAGCTCCTTGGTTATCCAAAGGGCTGCCATTTGTTAAAAAGGATTGATATTTTTCTCCAACCTTTTATAATAAGTCATACCTGGGGATGTTCCGGTTTCGACAGGCAGGAACGACTTCCGAGGGCAGTGGAGTGGCTTCCTTAAAAGCCGACACAATTACAAGTGCCAATAAACCTGTTATGTTCCGTGCTCCGGCCATGATGGCCTGCGCTGCCTAGTTTAACTAGACTTTTGCGCTTTTTTGGGACATAGTCCCTTTGCACGAATCAGATTGGATCTAGTAAGCTCATCCGTCTGATACTTTAGAACTTACTTCATGGTCGGGCTTCCTTTCCCTGACCATGTGACACAAGGAAGGATCGAAAGATGCAATCTTCGTCCATGTCTTGCTTCTTTCTAATATTAGACGTGGAAGAAACTGTGGTTCCTCGTTAGAGATTCTTGTTTGGACGTGGGTTCGACTCCCATCATCTCCACCAGCGAAAGAAAGAGCCCCGCAAGGGGCCTTTTCATTTGCCGTCTTTCTTTTCTGACAAAGGCAGGAAGAGGTCGGAGAACCTGCTGTCGAGGATCTCCGAAAGCTCCCTGCGCTTCTCCACGCTGTCGCCTATGTAGTATTCCTTCGTCGTCTCGCACGAACCATGACCCAGATAGTTCCGGATGACCTCGCCGGAGAGACCCATGTCGTTCAGAAGCGATGCCTCGCTCTTCCTGAGGACATGGAACCTCAGATCGGACGGAAGCCCGGCGAGATCCCGGAGCCGGTGGAACTCACGGTACACGTCCGAGGATCCCACGGGATAGTCCCTCCTGCCGAAGGCATGGAAGAGGAAGGAACCTCCGTCCAGATGCTCCGATGCGACGAAATCCCGGAGGAGAGCCAGGAGACCCGACGGAAGATAGCAGACACGGCAGGAACTCTCCGACTTCGGGGATATGATCTCCGTCCTTCCGGTGCCCATCTTGTTCGTGGCCTGCTGCATCACGGAAAGGGAGGAAGAGGAAAATGAAACGCATTTCACCTGGATGCCCCTTGCCTCGCCGATCCTGAGACCGCAGACATACACGACGAGGAAGAAGAGCCTCCAACGGGAATCCCCCTCGTTGGAGATGAACCTCCGGAAGTCATCCAGAGACATGACATAGCGTGCCCTTGGATCTTTAACGGAATAGTCCTTCGGAATATACAGCCTCTTCCATGCAACATTCACGACATGGAACATGAAGTCCGCGAAATCGAATATATGCCTCAGATCCACAAGGATCTTCTTCCTTGTCCAGTCCGAACAGGGAAGGGAAGAAAACCACGGACTGAGCAGTGCATAATCCATGGACGAGACGGGGACATCTGGAAGCAGGGACAGATACGCCGTCCTCCTCTCCACAAACATGAGATAAGTCGTAGGCTTGCACCTGCCCCTGTAGTCCACTGCAAACTCATCCAAAAGGCGGAACCACATAACATCAGTACCGCTGGGCATCGTAGGCACCCCCGAACTCGTCCTCCTCCGAACCGACGTCATCCGAACCATCGTCATCCGAACCGGAATAGGGACAGTGATTCCTGATGAAGTCCTCGACATTGGCAACACACGTATCCCTGTCGAACCTTCCCAGCTCAGGATGATCATACAGGAAGGTCTGGATCATGGAGAACTCCTGCTCGGAGATGCCATGCCTCTTGTATTCCCTCCTGAGGGCAAGGGCAAGGACCGAGTTGAAATACTCGGGATCGATGGCAATCAGCACCTTTGCCGTGGATGCCCACTGGTTGCTGACCCAGGAGCGCGCGCGGGAAATCGACGCCTCCATGTCCTTCTGGCGCACCGGAACCGAGATTCTCTCCGATGCACCCAGGAGCTCCGAATAAGGCTTCCAGATATTGGCCATGTAGAGATGGGCCCGGTCATAGTTGGAATTTTCCTTGAACTCCAGGCACCACCGCAGGAGACAACTATAAAGAGTACCGACACAACACTTCTGATATGCGACCTCAAGCAGAAGCAGGACGACATCGCCGCGGGAGGCACCGAAACGCATCTCGTAACGGATGGAGGAATCGACCACGAGGGAAACACCTTTGGCAAGCCTCTCGGCCTTCTTGTCGTATATCTGGAGCTGCAGGTTGTCCTTCCTGCCCCAGGTGACGGAGTAGCCCTTCTGATAATCCTTCACATCGATACTGTTGCCGAAGGGATCAACAGGCGTAGGCTCAAGCACATACTCCTGGTTTCCTAGCCTTACCGTATTCCGGGAACGGAAGTTGGAGACATAGCACCGGGAGTTGACCTTCTCCTTCACCTCGGAAAGGGGACAGATGTTCCCCATGTCGTCCCCGGCAAGGTCAATCCTCTTGACCTCATGCAGATGACTGTTTATCCAAGTGATGAGATCCAGCCAGTTTCCGCCCCTTGCCTCGAAGGCCATACAACCCTGGCCGGTCATCTCGAGGATGAAATAGTCGGCCGCGTTCTTCTTCCCGGCGCTATCGCTCGGAGAGAAAAGGACAAATGTCTGCAGGGCCACCGCCCAGCAGGAATCGAAATTGTCACGGCCACGGCATTCATCATGCTGTCCCTCCGCATCAGGAAGGCGGAGAAGGGAGAAAAGCTCATGACACAGAGGAGAGTCCACATCGAACTTCCAAAGGAACTCCACCTTGAAATAATCGATGACCACATTGAAACCGGGAACCTTTCCACCCTTGACGACATCCCTGAAGGCGGAAAGGGAATCCACTATCCTGTCCGCATAGGAGGAAGGCGCACCCTTCGCCGCCGCCTCGTTGAAGGCGGACACCATATCGACAAACGACTCGTAAAGACCCGACACTGATCCAGATTCAGACTGTCCCATATTCGCTATCCTTTCCGGGCATCCTACAGCCCACACATCACACACTGTGTCTTATAGGGGGTGTTACTCTACCCCCCTCCCATTCCGTGGCCGAGGCCACGGACACGGACACGGAAACGGCGCCGGACTCCAGTTAGGGGGGCGGGAAGAAGAATCTTCCCGTCTCCCCCTGAACAACTCTGGCGCGGACGACACCGGCCGTCAAGGGTTGCCTTGCCTGCGGCAAGCGTGATGCCCCTTGACCGCCTCACACATCAGCCTCCCCAGGGAGAGCCTCCCTCAGGGTTCCTACGGCGGCCGACCTTGTCCCGGATCTTCATCAGGACACCGTCGACGAACTTCCTGAACTGCGCATCCGTCATGACCGGTATCCTATCATCGGAGAAATCTATTCCGGTACACGGAGAGCCATCGGCCTCGTTTACAAGATAATCCTCGATGAGGGAATAGGAGTAGGTGTCCACGGATCCGTAACACCAGGAAAGCGGGAACACCAGATCGAGGTCGAACATCTGACCGACCGCCGACTCCTCCGTCTTACCGACATCGGAAGCACATGTGTAATAGATGCCCCGATAGGAGACAAAGCCGTCGGCGAAGTCGCATCTGACGAGCCCGTCAAGGAAGGCAAGGACACGGCGGAGCCTGGAAGACCTCAGGGAGGGCACGGAAGAGGCCCTGGCAAGCCTTTCCTCCCATCTGCCCCTGACATCCTCCGGAGCGTCCGGGAAGCAGGCCAGAAGACGACCGAAACGCTCGCATGCATGGGAGGCGACCAGATCGGAGAAACCGTCATACAGAACCGAATACCTCCGGACCAGATCGGACAGGACGGATCCGACCACGGTACGCCATCCGAACACACCCTGTTCCCGGCGCTTCCTGATATAGAAGATGCCGGTGGCAAGCTCCCTCTCGCTCTTGACGACACGGCCGAAGTCCTGAGATGTAGATATATAGTGGATGGTCCCCTTACCGAAGTGACGGATCAGACGGAAGAAGGTATCCCCGCCTCCGTCCTCCTTCGCAACACCCTGGAAGTTGGTGGAAACCTTCCCGGAAAGGACCTTTTCATCCTCGAACACGGTCGAATACCGGAGAAGGGAATAATCCCTGTCCAGATGGCGGTCCTTGACATCGATCATGCCGGGATCGTAGGGCATGGCCCAGGAAGATGTGGCCCAACAGTAGAAACCCCTGTTGGAACAATAGACATAGTCATGCCTGGCAAGAGCCATATAGGCATCGATATAGTCACGAAGGAGGGAGACCAGAGAGGAGGGATAGAGCTTGGTATCCATATACTTCCCTTCCACCTGGGAGGCAAGCCCGGGATCACGGTCAAGGAGAATGTTGAGCACAGCATTCATATTCATCTGACCTGCCGCGAAGGCCTCCATGAGGACGGGATCAACCCGGTTGAAGTCGACACCGGATAGAAGGCAGCGGATCTCCGACACCTTCCTCTCCGCCTGGTCCGCCTTGATGATAGAAAGCATGTTGGCCATCCCGGCTGCACAAGTCGTCTTACCGGCTCCGATGTTGCCGCAGACATAGGTCACAAGTCCAAAGGAGGAAGAAGAAAGAAACTCCTGGGTATCACCGCACCTTCTGACACATCCCGAACGCATCAGCCAGGACACAAGGGGAAAGAGAAGGACAACGACGGCAAGAGCCTCCAAGGGAAGGAAGGAGAGAATCCAGGCAAGATACTCAGGCATCGGAGGAACCCTCCCCGCCGCCACCGTCCGGACCGTCGGAAGGATTGAGGTTCCTTTCAACCTTGGAATACCGCCTACGGTAGGGATCGGAGTCGGAACGCCTGGGCGACCAGGGAGAGAGGAGCCACGAAAGAAGATAGAAGGGCAGATAGAACAGATAGAAACAGATGAAGAAGACCCACCAGAGGGGAAGAAGAAGGACAGGGAAGTACGAAGGCAGGAAAGGAAGTCTCACCATGATGCATCCTCCCTCCCGTCACCTCGACCCGAAGAGCCAGAGACGCGGAACAGCCTTTCCCCCGGCCATACGGACAAGCGACAGCCACCACCATACCAGAACGATGTAGACGATCTCGACAAGGAAAGAAAAGGTCATCATCATCCCCCTGGACACGACCTTAAGAGGCTTTACAAAAAGGCCCGCAAGGCCGATGACGATACAGACAGACACATAGACAATCAGGACAATCCAATACCAGACCATAGACACCTCCTTGAAATACAGAAACTGAAAGAGTAAGATAAAGATAAGCCTCATGGCTATATGCCCCAGACCTTCACCGGTCTGGGAGTTTTTATTTCAGAAACTTACTCTTTACGAACTTGGCCTTTGCAATTTTTGCAGGACGGAGCGACGAGGCGCTGACGTATACATACCGATGATCGAGTCCGGACCAGTGTTGCGTACCGAGCTCCTTCACGGGAACAGGCGTAAGAAGATCTTTCTTAACTCTATCCAGGGCAGAAAAGCGATATTGCATTTGATGTGTAATTCTGTTTTGATACTCAAGACTGGTGATCGATGCGACCTTGTATTTCTTCGTCCTCTTCGACTGACGGAGAACGACGACATCATGACCGTCGATTTTCCCGTATCCAGATCCATAAGGAAGATGATAGACTCCCCGAAGATTGACCATTTTCATATCTTCACCTCCTGGAGGAACCGCCTCTTACCCATCTGAAGAGACGGACAACAAGGCCGATGACAAGAAGGGCGATTACACCGAGGGCAACCCAGACAAGCCAGCGATACTTTCTCAGAGCCACGGAGATATCGTTGATATAGAATTCCATGATGGACGGAGCCGGAAGACCAATCATATAGACGTTTCGTACAGATTTAGACCTATGCATGACAGATATGTCATAAGTCTTTTCCTGGCTCAGGACCGTCATGGAAAGCGTGACAATGGAACTGTTGACCGGCTGATGACATGTCGTGGTAGTGCTGAACAAAGCATTCGAATGTATTTGATCTGCCCGATAATGGAGATATATGCCTTCATACTTCTGCTGACCTTCACATGTTCTTGTCCAGTCATCAGATTGAAGAGCATATGCCCAGGAGTACTTGGTATGGTCGGATGCCTTAAGGAATTCCTTCAGGCCTGTCGCATCATCAGAAGAAAACTCGGTATCGACATCAGCCATTTTTATGATATTGGGAAGGGAATACTGGCGGACAATGGACTCGTGTTTCTTCCAACCCTTCAGGGTGTCGGTCTGCGTGATAGTGGTATATCCTGCCGGGGTGGTCTTCTGATAGAAAGTATCAGAGCCGACCTGAGTAACGGTATCCTTCCATTCGACAAAATACTCTTTGCCGGATCCACTGACATTGGTCTTGGTCTCGTTCAAGAACTGCAAGGAGCTCTGCTCATCATCGTATTTTCCTGAATAGATTCCCACAAAACCATCAGCAGGAGTAAACGACCCACCTGTCCCGGTACCAAAGGTATCGACATAGTAATGCTTCTGGGTAAAGGTCCGGACATAGCACTGCCATGTCACGCTCTTGATGTCATCTACCTGAAAATCCTTGTCGTCGAAATCGAAGAAGAAATAAGGGACTTCTTTGGCGGTGACCAGAGAAGTGGTCTGATCAAACGGAATGAAGAAGAACGTTTTCTCAATGGAAATCTGCTGTTCAGCGGCAAGAAGCAAATCCACCTCTCCATTGATAGAGTAGACCTTATCTGAGAAATAGGTGGAGACGGCATCCTTTCCATATCCGTTATAGAACAGCTCCGAACCATCGATGACCTTCTGAAGAGTCGGCCCCTGGGCACCGGCGGTGAAGAATTGCTCTGGCTTGAACCTCATATCACCATCGGAGGAAACCGGAACATAGTCGTTGATGACGAACTTGTAAAACAAACCAGAGCCATCAGAATAGGTGTTCGAAAGAGAAGCCGAGCTTCTGATGGATTCCCCTTCATAGGTGCCATCCCCTTTCTGAGTCATGGAATTATTGAAGGTGAGGTAAAAGGATTCGTTGTTGCTGAAATCAGATTGGCTGTAGAGATAGAAGACCATGTGCGTATCATCGACAGGGTTACTTCCGAGATAACAGAAAGACCTGTCTTTGTTGGTGAGAAGGGAATCGACATCAAAGGCTTCGTATTCCTCCTTTGAAAGCACCCCATCTCCGTCACTATCTCCATACAGGGCCTTCAGATCATATACGACATTGTAGGTAAGAGGGTCATAAATGTTGCTATAGGAATTGGCATAGGCAATATTCGATGCCGGAGTACCGATAAGAAGTCCCAGAACGACTCCCAACTTCATTGTCTTTACCATTTCCAGAACCTCCATTCGATTTCATCCTTATAGCAACCCGCTTCCTTGGTCTGGAGGGTCTCGCCCTGTTCGGCAATAGCCGACAGGGAGATGACCTTTCCCGTCTTGATACAATAGGATTTGGCAGAACGGATGCTTTCCTGAGTTGTGTCATACCCTGTCCAATATTCCAGAAAACCTCCATCGGCAAAGTAGTCGCTCAATTCCTGACCGGATGTCCTCTGGGAAAAGACGGAGCAGACATCGACAAAACGGGGCGCTTCCTCTCCGAAGCCAGACGTGACAAGAGTGGTGTCCGTCCCCAGATTGATGGAGCAGTCAAATGTGAAGGCATCCTCTTCATACTCTTTGGAAAAACGAAGATAGAGATGATAGCTATAGGTGCTTCCATTGCTGTCCCTGACGGTTGGATAGGAACCTAGATAGAGCTTCGATGGATCCTCCACCTTCTTGACGGCATCATTCAGGGAACAGGAAGCAAGGAAAGGCAACAGCATAGCAAGGAACAAAGCAATTTTTCTTTTCTTCATATTTCAAGATCAGGGAGCACTCATTGCGATGCTCCCTTTCCCCTTTTCTATTCCTGACCCTGAGAAACGGACGGATTGTCTGTGTTCCCAGGAGCGACCGTGTTACCGTCTTTGGGAGGAAATCTCAGGTTCCACTCCTCGTTAGTGATGCCGCAGTCGAACTTGCCTTTTGTGAAGACACCACGGAACCAGTTCCCAAGCTTCTCGAAGAACTCTCCGATAGCCTTGAAGAATCTGACAAACCAATTGTCTTCCTTGTCATCATCTTCATCAGTCTTGGAGGCTTCCTTGACGATGATATCGAGGGAACCGGACTTGACATCGGAAGTCTCGGCGTTGAACCTTCTGGCGGACTTGACACCGGTGCTTTCAGTATAGTCATAGGTGACGGTATAGGTTCCTGCCTCCTCCTCATGACCGATGTAATCAGATGCATCGACATTCAGGGAAGTCAGGGTCTTGTCTGCCAGTACTCCGTTGGCAATGACTTTGTTGATTGCAGCGGTAGTCAAGGGAGTGGCGGTATCTGTATAAACCAACGTATCAGAGATAAGGAATACAGGCGGCATATCCGCACTGACAGTGACAGGAATGGCAAGGGTTGCGATATTGTTGTCCTTGTCCTTGGCAGTGATATTCAGGGTATAATTACCGACCTTATGGTTGCTGGTAAAGAAGTTCCTGTCGGCATCCGCAACGCCTGCCAGAGAGCCGGAAACGTCGCCATCGACGTTATCAACGGCTTTATACATCTGCAGGATGTCAGAGAGGGAGGTCGCAAAGGTCTTGGAGACACCAACCGTGATCCTTGAACTGACGGCCTGACCGTCACGGCGGGAGATTACGGGAGCAGTTCCGTCGTTCACCTTCAGAGTGAATGTCTTCTCGGTCTGGTTGCCGGAACCATCCCTTGCAACGACCTTGATGCTATGTGTTCCATAGTCGGCGGCAAGGAAGGTCTTCACCCAGGTGGAATCCATCGTGGCACCGTCATAAGTATAAGTGACAGTCAGGGAGGAACCATGGGAAGTTCCGTTGTCGGTGACGGAGATATAAGTACCCAGATCGGCATACTTGAGACTCTGACCCTTGTCAGCGGCGAAGGTCAGCTGCTTTGCCTGAGTGACTGCCGGGGCCACATAATCCACGATATGGACAATAAGAGTCGCAGTGGCGGACTGGCCGTAGGAATCGGTTCCCTTCAGCTTGAGAGTATAGACACCGATGGTCTGCGGAGTGAAGGCATCCAGTCCTTCAGTGACGGTCACAGGGACATCCTTGCCGAAGAGATCCTTCGCGGAGATGGAGGAGATGATGGTTTCCTTGGAATAATTCTTGTCACAATCGACATAGATATCCTTGGTCACCCCATCCGTAAGGGAGTTCTTATATTCAAGAAGCTTGAATCCGATACCGACATAGAAATCATAACCGGAGGTATTGACGGCATCACCGGCAGGACCGCCGGATATTTTTGTAAGAACGTTCTTCTTCAATGCGGAAACGGTAGAAACATCGGAGATGTCAAGGATCACGACGGAATAGCCACCGGTGACGGCATTGTCATTCTTCTTGTCGGAAGCGACACCGCGGAAACCCTCGGCCTTGGTCGAAACACTGCCGGAACTGGTGGAGAAGTCATAATACTCCGCACCGATGATGGCAATCTTACGGAGCTTTGCATTGGCGGAGACCTCATCGTTGATCTTCTTGACGAAGGCGGTAAGATTAGATTCATAATAGCTGGTGGTGGTCTCCTGGGAACCATAGGAGGTTCTGTGGCGGTTTGCCTTCAGAAGGACACCGTTGGTATTGAAGCTGTATTTTCCGGTGGCTCCGTTGTAGCTGGAGGTACCGGACATATAAGAGGTGTTATAAGCACTCACAGTTGTAGGAATCGTAAGAAGATCGGCATCGCTTCCGGAATACGCCTTCTTCACTGGATTACCCAATCCAAACTTAAAAGCAGGCTTGAGGGAATCTCCGGAAACCACACCGACATCATCCTGGGGAACCGTCTCAGACGTTCCGGCATCGTTCCCCTTGGAACCCCAGATGCCATAACCTACACCGACACCGGCAGCTCCGCCAATCATGAATGCGGATGACAGCCAGATAAACAACTTAGTCTTCTTTTTCATATGAATCATTTTCCTTTCAATAAAACCAAAAAAACAGAACAACACGAAAACTACTTTCTGTAGAACGGAACTCTCAGTCCGCTCAGGACACCGTAGTTGTAGCTGTTGTTCCAGTAATGCTGCCTTGTCCCATCGCGGAAAGTCACCATGATTACCTCCTTGTTGACCAAGCGGACGGATGATGCCTTCCTGGCATGCTTCCTCCGCACGAACTTACGGATCCTACCCTCATCGACATATGGCATATCCCATCCTCCTCCGGTACTGCGACCTGACGGAGAGACAAGAGAAGGCAATAGCGGATGCAGTCTATTGCCTCCCCGTCAGATCGTCCGGGGAAAGGAGGGAAACCCCGGACCGGAAGGAAATCATCTATTCCGCATGGTTGACGAAGGTATCGGAAAAGATATCCTCGGGAATGACGGACCTGTCGGTGACACCGCGGTCGACGACATGGAGGGCATCGTCCATCTTCCTGTATCTGATGAACATCTTCTGACTCCTGTCGAAGAAACCGGTGAAATGGATGATCTCGCCCTCTGCATCGCGGTATGCCAGAACATCATAGGAGTAGTAATCCCACTTCTGTCCGTCGTCGCGTACCATGGAGCCCTTGTAGACCACGCAGGGCATCATCAGCTCCACGGGTCCTCTCTGTGCCAGCTGTTCGCGGTGGTAGACCGTGACCAGAAGATTGTAAATGGACATGGAGAACTGGTCCCTGTCGACAGAGCACACCAAACCGCCCCCGAAATCGATGCGGGCATTAAAGGAGGTGACACCACTGTACCTGCTCACCTGCTGGGTGAGGGTCACCTTTGCCTTCATGAGACCGCGGATCTCCTCCAGGGTCATCTCACTGAACTTCCTCGTACCGGCTTCTTCCCTCTGATTGTTGTTCTGCATCTCTGTGCATCCTTTCCAGGTACTAAGTTTCTAAGTACCTTTAAAAAGAAAATACAAATTTTCTTTCCAAAAGTCAATAAAAAGTACAAAGATTTGTTACACTAGAAAAAATGAACAACCTAAAACAAGCTCGAAAAGCCAAAGGGATGACAGCCGAAAAGCTTGCAAACAAGCTAGGATTTGCTGTCAGAACAATAAATAACTATGAACAAGGTAGATCAGAACCGGATTTAGAAACGCTTAAAAGAATTTCAACAATTCTAGAATGCTCTGTCGATTATCTGATAGGAAACGATGAAGGTATAACCATCTCCAAGAGCGAATATCAATCCTTAATCGAAGCAAAACAGAACCTAGAAAAAGCACAATTAGCCATTGAAAAAATAGAAAAAAGAGTATCTGGCACATCGATAAATATTACTGGGGACCATAATTCCGTAAACGTGTCAGTTAATAAAAATAAGAAAAACTGACCCTTGGTAACTTTCCCATCATCTCCACCAGTAAGATTTACAAGTGGTATTTATATATATGTATGTATGGTTACCACTTCTAAAGGTGTCCTTTGCCGGGCACTTTTTTCTTTGATTTGATAAATGAGTTCTTCGAATTTTATTTTATTGATAACCAAAACAATACTATCGGACAAAAGATTGGCATGAAATATGAAGCAAAATTAATGAGATGCATATTTGACAAAGATGTGGTGATATGATTGTGAAAAAGCCAAAATGAAATATTCTTCAAAAAATGCTTGCTATCTTCTCGAGGAAGTAGTATCATTAACAAGCGCCAAAAATGAGGCGCAGATACGATCGCTCTTTGAAAACTGAACGGGATGACC
>JAJVUU010000106.1 GCA_021621525.1 Caryophanales bacterium | reverse complement strand
ATCCTCTTACCGGGACTCTTTTCGACAGCAGAAAGATTCCTGTGTCGGAATGGATAGAATACCTCATACATCTCTTTCAGTACCAAAGCCTCTCGGTTGCCTCGATTGACAACGTAAATTCGCGGAATACCGGGAAATATTGGCTGAAAAAGGTATTTTCCGTGCTTTCAGGATATCAGGACAAAATCAGGTTCTCCGGTACCGTTTGGGTTGACGAGACCTACCTGCAGGAACCTCCTAGGGCTACAGTGATGAAGGAAGGAAAGCGGATGGCCGGACTGTCGAGGAACCAGATCTGCGTCGTGACGATGGCACGGGAAGGACATGCAATCCTTATTCCATGCGGGCATGGGAAGCCTTCGAAGAAGAGAATCCGGGATGTCCTTCTTCCCTATATGAAGGATGTGGGGAAGGTCGTGGACGACGGAGAGAAGAGCCATGCGGCGATAACCTCGGAGCTTGGAATCGGAAGGGAAGTCCATACGTCGTCCGAAACAAAAGGAATGGAGGATTCCCTCAATCCGATGGACATGGTCAATACCGTCCACCGCTTCTTCAAGATGTTCATGCACTCACACGGGGGATATGCCAGGAAGGATATAAGAGACTGGTGCAACCTGTTTGCGTTTGTCTTCAACCACCACGGAAACCTGCCAAAATGATACACGACTTTTTCGATATGGCCTTGAAAGTAAGAAAAATAATCAGATATCGCGACAAAAATTGAAAAAACAAGCAAAAAAGCCCTAACGAGCAACACGCATGTGCAGGTTAGGACTTAAAAATCATTTTCTCAATATAAGTCCTATGGAAAACGTAATATTGATTGCAAAAGTCATAGGACTTTTGTTAAAATAATTGCAAAAGTCATAGGACTTTTTTATGGAGGTACCTATGAAACGTATCATTGAACAGGACCTGAAGGCATGGAAACTCAATAGAAGAAGGAAGCCTCTTCTCCTTTTGGGAGTCAGGCAGTGTGGAAAAACGTATGTTTTGAAATCATTTGGAAGAAAGGAATTCGCATCCTGTTGCTACATCAACTTCGAATCGAGCTCCAAATACCATGAGATCTTTGAATATGATTTCGACGTAAACCGGATACTAAAAGAAATCGAATTCCTGGAAAACACCAAAATCATTCCTGGAGAGACTCTCCTCATCTTTGATGAGATTCAGGAATGTCCAAAAGCTATCACGGCATTGAAATATTTCCAGGAGAATATGCCTGAACTTCATTTGGCATGTGCAGGTTCCCTTCTTGGAGTAGAACTGAAAGAAAAGAACATCTCCTTTCCGGTAGGCAAGGTCAACCGGATGACGATGTACCCTCTTTCCTTCAAGGAGTTTCTTTCTGCCATGGGAGAAGGAAAATACATCGACTTATTCTCTTCCTGGCCTATAGACAGAGAAATCCCTGAGCTTTACACGACACCGCTGACAAAGCTGTTAAGACAGTATTACACCATCGGTGGAATGCCAGAAGCAGTACAGGATTTCATCGATCATCACGATTATGATGAAGTGAAGAAAATCCAGGATGACATCCTTTCTGACTATGCCGATGATTTTTCAAAGCATGTTCCTTTATCAGACTTAGAGAAAGTTAGGCTGATCTGGGATAGTGTTCCTGTACAGCTATCCAAAGAAAACAATAAGTTTGTCTTTTCCCATGTCAAGGAAGGAAAAAGAGCTCACGAGCTTGAGTCCAGCCTTCAATGGCTGAGAAACGCAGGACTCATCGAAATGCTTGAATTAGTAAGCAATCCGTCTTCCCCGTTATCTGCTTATGCAGACAAAACCTATTTCAAGGTCTATCTTTCGGATGTAGGCCTATTGAACAGACGACTTGGTCTTTCTTATCGACAGATACTGGAAGACGACATTTCATCCTTCAAGGGTGCCATAAGTGAAAACTTCGTCCTCAACGAACTGATAAAGCAAGGCAAGAGTCCTTATTTCTGGAGATCCGGAAATACGGCCGAACTGGATTTCCTGTTCGAAGAAGACTCCTGTCTCTATCCTGTCGAAGTCAAAGCTTCGGATAACACTCAAGCCAAAAGCTATCGCCAGTTCTTAAAGAAGTACCCAGTAAAAACCGGATATAAGTTCTCTTTGAAGAACATCGCCATCAATAAGATAGAAGAAAAGAAGACAATCAGTCTTCCCCTCTATCTTATCTGGAATATGGATTTCTATCGATAAGCTTTTTTCTCTCTCCATGAATTAAAAAACCTCTTGGTCTTGAAGCCAGGAGGTCATTTTTCCGATGGTGCCCGAGAAGGGACTTGAACCCTTACACCCTTGCGAGTA
>JAJVUU010000041.1 GCA_021621525.1 Caryophanales bacterium | reverse complement strand
AAATGGAATAGGGCTTCATGCTTGAGAGTATTGTTAATTCAGATTCTTCTCTAACTTAAGGATTTTAAATATCTTTATGAAAATAGCTTGAGAGTATTGTTAATTCAGATTCTTCTCTAACCTGACCATACGAAATGGAATAGGGCTTCATGCTTGAGAGTATTGTTAATTCAGATTCTTCTCTAACGTAGACTCTGCGAATCCATGACTCTGGCTTGCTTGAGAGTATTGTTAATTCAGATTCTTCTCTAACAGAACCTATGGCTCGTGGACACCTCGATGGGCTTGAGAGTATTGTTAATTCAGATTCTTCTCTAACAACCTGAAGGAAACATTCTTCGCCAAGGCAGCTTGTGAGTATTGTTAAAAAGTAACCTTTATCAAATATGGGAAATTGCTTTTTCATTGATATTGATAAAGGTTATTTTTAGTTGAAGAAGTAGTATTTCTGGTCAACCCCGTTCATTTCCATGATTTGATCTATCAGTATGCAGTCATAGGTTCCTTTCTTGATGCAGTAAAGGATGATGCAGTCGGCATTGTCACTTCTTGAGAAGGTATATCCTGCATAGGAGAGCAAATCTTTTGATTCTTCTTCATTCAGTCTTAAGGCTATGCAGCAGGCAAGAGCCGTCTTCTTGCTTGGAACATAGTCTTTGCTTTGCATCTTGGAGAAGAGCTTCCTATCGATGTTGACGGCTTTATAGAAGTCATGGGAAGTCATATCTCTTTCTTTGATGTATTCGAAAAGCTTGTCACTGAAGGTGACATCTTCTTTTGGAATCTCCTGATCTTTGTCATCCTTCAGACTATAGGTCTGAATGGTTCTTAGGACACGGGGACGGAAGATTCTTTTTTCTTTCTTTTGAAGAATTTCATCTTCATTTAGATGACATATCAATAGCTTCTCTTCATCAAGGAAGCTATGGATATTTTCCATTGTAGGAAGAGGATCTTTTGTCTTGTTTACGATCAATGTGATATCAAGACTTGGTTCTTTCTCCAATACTTCAATGATGGCTTCTTTGGCTAAGTTGATATCCTTCTCTTCTTTGGTGAAGGGAATAAGCGCAATCTTTTTTCTTTTTCTTTGAGATAAGGCTTTGCTTAGTCCGGCTTTATAATTGGATGAAATCATATTCCAGTCATCGGTGATCTTATCTATTTGTATGGAATATGTTTTGATGTTCTTTTTCTTTGATGATGGGAGAGGATGTTGCTTTTCAAAGAAGGAAAAATCAAGAATCAGGTCTACGTCTAAGGAATCATCGTCATCTCTTAAGATATGAAAAGGCATAGGAATTCCTCCTTGGTAAAAGTATAATTGAGAGAGAAACCTTTTGAAAGACAAAGGTGATGGAGGTCAATATGAAGGTGCTGATGCTGAATGGTTCACCGCATGCAAACGGAAACACATATGTCGCATTGCATGAGATGGAAGAAGTCTTCCATAAGGAAGGAATTGAAACAGAAATCTATCAGATAGGTGTCAAGCCGATAAGGGACTGCATCGGATGTGGTAAATGTACCGACAAGGGTTGCATCTTTGATGATGACATCTGCAATGATTTCTTGAAGAAGGCAAAGGAAGCGGATGGATTTGTCTTTGGTTCTCCAGTTTATTATGCCCATCCCAGCGGAAGGATTCTCTCTCTTCTTGATCGAGCCTTCTATTGCGGAGGAAGAGCTTTTGCCTTCAAGCCATGTGCCAGTGTGTCAGTGGCAAGAAGAGCAGGTACTTCGACATCTTTTGATGTCTTGAACAAATATGCGACCATCAGCAATATGATCGTCGTCGGTTCTTCCTATTGGAACAATGTCTTTGGAAGAAAGCAGGGCGAGGCAGTTCAGGACTTGGAAGGTCTCCAGACGATGCGCAATCTAGCCATGAACATGGCCTACCTCATGAAATGTCTGAAGGCAGGAGAGGAAAAAGGAGTCAAAAGACCGGAACCTGAATATGGTTCCCATACGAACTTCATTCGATGAAAGAAGGCCTACCTCTTTGCTAAGCGTTTTAAAAGCGTTGCCATGGTGATAAAATAGAGTCATGTTCATTGCCAATTACCATACGCATACCAAACGATGCGGTCACGCCAAGGGCGAAGACGAAGAATATGTCCTGGAAGCCTTGGGGCATGGTCTCAGATATCTCGGATTTTCCGATCATGCCATGCTTCCCGGATTCAGCGAACCATATAGGAGAGGTGACTTCTCCATGTTTGACGACTATGTCAATTCCATCAATGCCCTCAAGGAAAAATATAAGGACCAGATCACCATCTATCTTGGATTCGAAGCTGAGTCGTTTCCGTGTTATTTTCCTTTCTTCAAGGAGATGCTGGACAATGGTGTTTTGGACTATATGATCCTAGGCAATCATATGGCCATGAATGACAATCATGAGTCCATCTGTCAGTTCTCCAAGATCACTTCCCCTTCGCAGCTCTATCTATACAAGGACCTTGCCATCAAGGCCATCACATCCGGAATGTATAAGGTCTTTGCCCATCCGGATTATTTCATGATGTCGATCGAGAACTTCGATTCGGATTGCAAGAAGATATCCAAGGAGATGATCGAGGCCTGCATCGCCTATGACATCCCTCTGGAAATCAATCTTGCCGGCATCCGCAACGGACCCAAGCGAATCGGAAGGGCCAAGCGTTTCTTCTATCCGACGGATGATTTCTTTTCCTTGGTAAGCAAATATCATGCCAAGTGTATCTTCGGCGATGATGCCCATGCACCGAGTCAGATTGCTGATTCCTCGGCTCAGTTCGAGGCTGTCAGTTTTGCAAAGAAACATGATCTTGTGATCATCGACAGGCTAGAGAACATCAGCCAACATTAAGGAGCCAACTTATGGATATTCTGAATACAGTATTATGGTGGATTGACATCTTCATGATCGTCCTTGTCGGGTCGGTCTTTCTTTTCCAGATTCTTTTTATGTTTGTCTTCTTCCTGAAGCCGAGGAAATACAAGAAAGCCAAGACATACCATGACTTCACCTTCATCATCCGTGCCCACAACGAAGAAGACGTCATCGCCCAGAGCGTCGATTCAGCCATGCGCTGTGATTATCCGGATGAAAAGAAGCATGTCATCGTCTTCTGCCACAACTGTGATGATGATACGGCTAGGATTGCAGCTGAACATGGGGCAAGGACAATCATCCTCAGCGATAAGGACCCGAAGCATCAGAAGGCTTCCTATTGCATGAAGCTTGGCATGGATGAGCTTAAGAAGGATCCGAAAGGAACTTATGAATACTTCCTTTTCATCGATGCCGACAACCAGGTCGACAAGAATTATCTCAATGCCTGCAACGATGCCGCCGATGACGGGGTCGTGTTGGGAAGGACCTATGAAAACAGCAAGAACCTGACGGACAACATCATCTCCTGCATGACCGGATTATGGTATTGCAGGGATGACTTCTTTGCCTGCAGAAGCAGGAGTGCCCTTCATCTTGGCGTCGTCATGAACGGATGCTGTTCCATGGTCAAGGCAGAATATGCCTTGGACTGGGATGCCATGAGTGCTTCCGATGACATCGAGTTCACCCTCAACCGGCTTCTCAAGGATTCGAAGAAGGTTGAATACATCGACGATGCCATCCTCTATGAGGACCAGCCTACGAGCATATCCGATATGTACAAGCGCAATGCCAGGATGGGAAACGGTCTGGTGAAGCTCTTCTTCTCAACCGGTATCCATTGCCTTGGCAGGTTTTTCAGGACGCTCTTCAGAAGGGATGTTCCCTTCTCTTTGAAGATGACTTATCTGGATCAGTATTTCAACATTGCGACGATTCCTGCTGCCGTCATCGCTGTATTGTGGTTTGCTCCTTATTTCATCTATGCGCTTGTCTATACCGGATTAGGCAATACCATCGTTGCCTATGGATGCGGTGTCTATGGATTTGAATTCTTCCTTCTTTTTGTCATCATTGCCATATGTGCCTGCTATCTGATGCCTTTCTTCCTGCAGCCTTTGATTTCATCCCTGATAGAAAGAAAGAAGCTCATCATCAAGAACCGGAAGACTTATGTGCTCTCTTTGATTCTTTTCCCAAGCTATATGCTCTTGCAGGCCATGGCCATCATCCTTGGTGTCTTCACCAAGCCGAAATGGAAGAAGCTGAAGAGAAGCAAGACGAAGGTTGATCTCTGAAGACATCATCGTTCTCGATGTGTAAACGCTTTTTGCTTTTTTGGTGAGAAGAAGGAAGCCTTGGCTGACAATATATCTTTGAAGGAGTAAGTCACGATGGAAATCAAAGAAGGCTATATGCCCTTTATGGGTTATTCGACGTATTATCGTATCGTCAATCCAAACGGAAGGAAGACACCGCTTGTCCTTCTTCATGGAGGACCAGGCTCGACACATAATTCCTATGAATTGCTAGATGACCTTGCCAAGAAGGATGACCGTCCGTTCTTGATGTATGATCAGATAGGATGCGGACTTTCCTATGTCGAAGAAGGTCATCCTGAACTATATAGGAAGGAAGTATGGGTCAAGGAACTTGAGGAACTCAGGAAATATCTTGGATATGATGAAGTTCATCTTTTAGGCCATTCCTGGGGTGGGATGCTGGAGATCATCTATCTTTGTGATTATCAGCCAAAAGGTGTGAAATCAGTCGTCTTCTCCTCTACCCTGGCCAGTGCAAGCCTGTGGGAGAAAGAAACGCATAGGCTGATTCTACAGCTTCCAGAAGAGGAGATAGAAGCGATTGGAAAAGGAGAGAAGGAACAGAACTTTGACGATCCTTCCTTCCAGGCTGCCATGGAAGACTATATGCATCATTTCGTTTCGGGTCCATGGGGCAAAGATGATCCAGACTGCCTGACCAGGAAGAAGAACTTCGGAAGAGAAGCCTATATGACAGCCTGGGGGCCATGTGAATTCAAACCACTTGGAAACCTGAAGGATTATGAGTATCTGGACAAGCTTCATCTGATTCATGTTCCTGTTCTTCTGATCCATGGCAAACATGATGAATCGACTCTCTATCAGAACAAGAAGATGTATGATGCACTGACGTGTAAGAAGAAATGGGTCACGATGCCTCATTCAAGGCATATGTCTCTATATGAAGATAAAAAAGCCTATGCCGAAGAACTGCTGACATTCTTAAACGAGACGGATTGAAAGGAGAAGAGAATGAAACTCAGATATTGCAAGAAATATGACCAGGCCGATGCTGTTGTCGCTTATAAGGATTGGATGCTGATCATCGATTTCCTTGGCATTCATTTTATTGACAAGGAAAGCGGACTCGAGAAGGATGCCATCATCGATTTCTATCAGGGATGCGAACCGAGGTTGTTCGGGGATGATTTCCTTTTATTGAAAAACGAAGACCATGGCTATAAGACCTATGATTTGAAAAACAGGAAGCCTCTTTCTGAACTCAAGGCCTATGAGAATGGAATGATTGCCGACCATGGAGACTTGATCCATGACGGAAAACTATATCTTCTTTCCGGAAAGAACGGAGATGACTTCAGAGGTAATTTCAGCTTTCAGAATGAAGATGCTCCAAATAATTCTCTTTTGATCTACTCCTTGAAGGATCTGTCTCTTGTGGATGAGATTCCTTTTGAAAAGTGCATAGACCGTATCATCCATGTTCCTTTCCGTGATTCCTTCCTTTTTGTCGGAAGAGACCATCATGTCTATGAGATGACAAAGGATGGAAATATGACCTTGGCGGAAGATGCACCCTTCTTTGTGGACAACTTCTTAATCAATGAGGAAAAGAAACAGGTCTATTTCATCACGGATTTCGGAGTGAGGCTGTTTGATGAAAAACTCAAGGAACTCAATCGCTACGACCTCATCTCGGATGAATATGACCAGGATGCCGGCATCTTGCTTCAAAGCGGACCGGAGCTGATGACGGTTCCCAAGCAATGGCTGAGAAAGGAAATCATCCATGGCATAGAGCTTATCTCACCTTCCTATATGGTCATGATGTCTTCCAAGAAGACGGGAGCCACGTATTCCTTGAGCCTCATCTCCACGGAGAATGGCAATTTTGACTTCGTAGCCAACTTCAACTATCCGATCGAGTCTATCTGGGCAAAGGATGGCATATTGTATGTCAGCACACATCGTTGTATCCTTGTGATGGAGGCTGTCGACAATGACTTATGAGGAAATCTATCAGGATTTGAAGAACAGGACGAAGGATTTGAAGATCCCCAAGAGAAAGGGAATCTTTAACATCGCTGAACTGACGAAGCTGCTTGCCTTTCTTCAGGTCAGCCAGCAGACCCTTGAGAGCGTGGACTATAAGGAGCATGAGAAGGAATTCAGCGACCTCTTTGAAGACTACTATCCAAGGCAGCTCCTTCACAACGGACAGTACCTTGCCCAGCTCAACCGTGTCTTGGATTATTTCAAGCCGAAGAATCCGTCTCCATATAAGAAGCTGACACAGGCTGTCTTTCTGACGGCTCGCTTCTTTTCCAGATATGATTCATTCGATTCCTTCCGTAAGGAAGTCTATCTTGAATGCACGGATGACAGCCAGGTCCTGGGATATCTTGAGAACTTCAGAAAGAAGTCCAATCTCTCCGGAATCTATTTTGTGAAGTCCTGCATCTTCTTTGAGAAGGCCGGCTTCTTTGATATCCCCATCGTCAGCAGGAAGGCAAAGGATTATCTTCTGCCGCTTCTTGGCATCGAAGATTCCAACGAAGCCCTTTTTGCCAAAATGAAGGATATTGCCACTGCCAATCATGCCACCTGTCATGAGCTCAATATGAGAATAGAGGCACTTTGATGCTTGAAATCACCCATCTGAAGAAGGACTATTACGTCGATAAGAAACCGTATCGTGCCATCGAGGATCTGTCCTTGGACTTCCCCGATGTCCAATTTGTCTCCGTCCTCGGCCCGAGCGGATGCGGAAAGACGACACTTCTCAACTGTATCGGCGGACTGGATTCCTTCGATTCCGGAGACATCCTTTTTGATGGCTGTTCTCTGAGAGAGATGGATGACAAGAAGAAAAACAGCTATCGCAACAACGTCATCGGCTTTGTCTTCCAGAACTATTATCTGATACCGCAGCTTAGCGTCCTTGACAATGTCAAGGTGGCCTTGGAAGTCCGTGATTATCCAGACAGGGAAATCACTTCCATGGCCTTGGATGCCTTGAAGCAGGTCGGTGTCCTGGATTTGAAAGACAAGAAGCCAAACCAGCTTTCCGGTGGCCAGGCTCAGCGTGTCGCTATCGCCAGATGCCTTGTCACGGATCCCAGGGTGATCTTGGCAGATGAACCGACAGGTGCTCTGGACAGCGCCAATTCCCTTAGCATCATGTCCCTTCTCAAGGAACTGAGTAAGAACCGTCTTGTCATCATGGTGACTCATAACGAAGAGCTTGCCAAAGAGTATTCCGACAGAATCATCTCCATGAAGGATGGAAAGCTTGTCTCCGATGAAACCATTGAAAAGAAGGAAATAAAGATTGAGAAGAAGACCGAACTGAGGAAAAGCAGGCTGTCTTTCTTCATGAGTTTCAAGCTGGCCATGAAGAATGTCATCTCCAGAAAATGGAAGACCATCCTTTCCGGCATCGCCAATTCCTTTGGTATGATTGGCATCGGCTTCTTCTTGGCCATCAACACAGGCTTTGGCAACTATTCCTATCGCATCAACAGCGAGACGGCGACAAGCCTTCCGGTGGTCGTCCCTAGCTACAATCAGAAGAACCAGTCTGAAAGCTATGGAGAAAAGAATGCCTCGGCTCTCTACCCTGATGTAGATGAAATCTATCCGAAGGTGGATGTCGGAAGCGAGACTTCCTATACATACAATCATTTCTCGGCCAAGTATTTCTCCTATCTGGACAGCCTCAAGAAAGAAGGCATCGTCAGAGAATATATCGAAAGCTATGGCAATGACTATTCCTTCAACCTGGCAACGATGTTTCCTGCTTCCAAGTCAGGGAATAAGAAGGAAAGCCTTTCCTATGTCGATACGACTTATACAAACTACAATTCCTATGCTTATTCCTCTACGCTTCCTTACAATATCTTCCATGTCTTATATGGAAACCTGGATCAGTATGATGTGATTGCAGGAAGTCTTCCGACAGACAGGAACGACCTTGTCCTTGTCGTCGACAAATATAATTCCGTCAGCTTCAGGATTCTTCAGAAATTAGGTTTCTATAGCAGCAGTGACACCCAACAGGATGTAGAAGACGAAAGCCTGAAGACCAAGGTCCAGCCGATCAAATTCGAGGATATCGTCGGTAATGAAGAGAACGGCAAGTCTCCAAAGACATATAAGGTCTTCTCCAATGATGAACGGTATGCCCTGAATGAGACTTTGACTGTCAAGGACGGGCTTGGCAATGACAAACAGGTCACCTATTACAGCGAAAACGAATTGAACCAGGAATTCTATGAGAACCATGGCACGGAACTGAGAATCAAAGGCATCCTCCGTCCGAAGTCGACTTCCACCATCAACATCCTGAATACCGCATTGTGCTATCTTCCTTCTCTCCAGGAGAGCCTGATGGCGGACAATGCAAAGTCCATGGTGAGCAATACCATACATCAGAACCTTCTCTTCAGGAAGGATACCGGAAAGTCGGAGACTGAACTTCTGTCTTCTTTCATCCAGGACCTTCAGGATGTGCTGAAGGACTATAAAAGCGGAGAAAGCAGCATCCTTCCGACCAATGCCCTGAACGAGGTCTTCAACAAGTATTTCTGCTATTATCCATTTGTGAGGGGCAATTTCTATTACAATGGCTTTTCGACGTTCCTGAAGGAGGCCAGGACCCATGGGGCAAGCCTTGTCATGGATGAACTCATCGGAAAAGACCTTTCGGATGAGAATGTCATCCAGGCCCAGCTTGAGAGCATCATGAACTCCTATCTTCAGGGAGACATCGAAAAGACATACCAGAGTGTCATCTCCATCATCAGCTATGCCAATGCCTATAGCAGCATCCAGAGCATCGTCATCTTCCCGATGACATTGACGGACCGCTCACTTCTTCTTGAAAAACTGGATGCATTCAACAGCATCGACGGGAATCCTGACCATGCCATCAATGACCAGGAACAGGTCTATTATGTCTCTTCCGAAGCCAATTATATGCTTGAGGATATCGGTGAGATGATATCCTTGGCTTCCATCATCCTTCTCATCTTTGCTGCGATATCCCTTGTCGTCAGTTCGTCCATGACGGCGCTTCTTACTTCAAACAATGTCCTGGAAAGGAAGAAAGAGATTGGATTGCTCCGTTCATTGGGCTCCAGGAAGAGTGATGTCGTCAGGATCTTTGAAATCGAATCCATCATCGTCGGAACTTTGACAGGCATCATCGGAAGTTTCTTTACCTATGTCTTATCCTTCCCCATCAATGCCCTTCTCAATTACTATTATCCGAATTACCATGTCGGAACGATATCGGACTTCGTCTGGTATCATTGGCTGATCGTGACGGCCTTCTCTGTCGTTGTCGGAATGATTGCTGCATGGATTCCTTCCCTGAAGGCCGGCAGGCAGAATCCTGTCGATGCATTGCGCAGCGAGTGATTTTTTTCTTGAAGAGAGCCTATGATGTTCCTATAATAAGTAAGTCATGCATTTTTTTGTGCATCGATAACAGAATTATAATAAAAAGAGGTAAAAACTATGGGTAGAGCACACGAAGTCAGAGCAAAGAAGATTGCTCAAACCAATGCAGCCAAATCTGCATTGTACAACAGAGCCAGCAAGGAAATCTATCTTGCCGCAAAGTCCGGTGTCCCTGACCCCAAAGATAACCTCGCTTTGAGATCCGCCATCGAAAAGTGGAAGGCTCAGCACGTCACCCGTGATGTCATTGACAGAGCTATCGCCAAGGCCAAGGACAAGGATGCCGCCGCTTTCGTCGCCGGAAGATATGAAGGTTTCGGTCCTGGCGGAGTCGCCATCATGGTCGACACTTTGACCGACAATGAAAAGAGAGCTTTCTCTGCTGTCAGGGCATGCTTCTCTCACCATGGCGGAAAGGTCGGAAACTCCGGCTCTGCTGCCTTCAACTTCAAGTTCATGGGCATCATCTCCTTTGAATCCGATAAGTCTCTTGATGAAATCGAAGAAGACCTCATCATGAACGAAGTCGATCTCCAGGATATCGAGAAGGATGATACCACCGTTGTTCTTCAGGTCTCTCCGGAAGGACTTGACCATGCCAGGGAAGTCTGCGTCGCTGATTTCAACCTCGGTGAAGACGGACTCACCCAGTGTGAGAACACCTACATCCCGAGCGGTGACCGCGTCCACATCTCCGATGAGGACAAGGACAAGCTCGAAAAGCTGCTTGAAGACATGGACGAAATCGAAGACGTCCAGGCCGTCTACAACAACGCTGATATTTAAATGTCATGAGGCTATCGAAAGATAGCCTTTTGTCATTATTTTTTTCTTCGGCTGACCTTTGTTTTATGCTACAATGAAGTCCTATGGAAAAGAAACATTATCTAGAACGATTCAGACAGATGAACAGGGATGATTATATCGCCCTTGGCTTTTTTGGTCTCACTTTGGCATTGCTGCTATATTTCTCCATCAGCTTCTCTGTCAAGCTCTCTTTGGGATATACTCTTTTCGGAGACAGCTCCCAATATAAGAATACCCTTGAAGAAGTCGGGCCTACTTCAGCCGATATCTCCGTGCTGATTCTCTTTTGGGTTCTGACTGCGATTCTTCTTGTCGTCTTTGTCTATGTCGGATTCATCAGGAAGGTCGGGCATCCGAAGGTTGTGAAGAAGGAAATCATCAACGGCAAGACCGTCATCATCAAAGAAGAAAAAGAAAATGATAGCAAATGATTTTACGGATTTGGGATGCCTCATGGAATGCGAAGTGATTCGCTTCGGATTCGATGGGGACGTATTCTCCCTCCTTGTCGTCGGCGACAACGAAGAACATGAAGATGAGGATGAACATGAAGAGGAGGACCATGACGACTGCTGCAGCGGTCTTAACGGACATCTCTTCCACATCACTTTCCACGATGTGAAGGACTATTTCTTCCAAGGAGAGGAATGTGACAACTATAAGACCATCAAGGCAGAAGATACAAAAATGCATCTCTTCCTTGAATTGGAAGGAACCAATTTCAATGAAGAAGACAATGATGTGACATTGTCCTTCTCCTATGGCAGTTTCGATGTGGCTGACCTGGGAGAAATCGAAAGTCCGGATGCATAGCCTGGTTTGTTGCCAGGCTTTTTAAGGCTCGATTTTGATAGACTGTCTTTTCTTTTGCGTTTTTTATGTCTGATTGTCGGATCACAATGTAGATGGCATCAGGTATGAGAAGTGACGGGAACTGTCGAAATATTATGTTCCTACCCTGCTCGAATATAGAAAAAGCCTGGTTTCCCAGGCTAGTCGTTCTGATCGTTACCGAAGTCGTCAATGGCATCGTCCTCTTCCTCACTGTCTTCGTGATGGCTGGCCGTGACCTTTTCACGGATGCCGGATAATGCCTGATAGACCTCTTCGTTGGTTGCGTTAGGATGCTTCTTGATATACTCGTCGAATTCGGAGATGATGTCACCCATGTAGGGCTCATCATAGGTTTCTTCTTCATCCTGCCTTGTCTCTTCATCGTCATCATCGTCATGGCAGTCAGTCTTGACGGTATTTTTCTCACTCATATATTCCGGGTAGGAGTCGTCGATCTTGAGATATTCGTGCTCCGGATCGAAGTAAGTGAAGAGGACACGGATGTGGATGGCAAGATCCTTGAGTTCATCGAAGATGATGTCCTTGACGATTTCTTCCTTGTCCTGATCGTCGAAGGGGGCTTCCACCTTGACGTTCAGACGGAAGGAGGTCTGCTCCATGCCGTCATGGATGATGAATGAATCCGGAGCAAAGAATTCAAGTTCGTTGTCTTCTATCCCATAGGCTTCGACAAGTCTTTGGTGAAGCTTCTTTGTCTTTTCAATCGCCTCATAGCGATCCATTCCGAGTAAAGATACGATAATCATGGTATGTTCCTTTCTAGAAGCCTTCATTGCCAGGGTCGACATTGATCAGGATTTCGGCATCCTTGTTGGCAAGTCTGACGGCTCTCAGTCCGCGGAAGACTTCCTTGGCTTCTTCCGGGTTCTTATATTTTATCAAAATATTGCGATAATATCTTCCGTTGATATGAGGAATGTAAGGCAAAGATGGTCCGTAGACGTTGAATTTCCTGTTTCCGATGGCAGAAAGGAGGTATTCCTTTACGCGGATGGCTACTTCCTCACATCTTTTTGCATCCAGTGCCTTGACGATGATCTGAGTCAGATAGACATAGGGTGGATAGAGATACTTTCTCCTCTCCTCCATTTCCAGACGATAGAAGGCTTCATAGTCCTGCTTTGCAGCAAGCTGGATGGTCTTGTTGTCCGGGGCATAGGTCTGAAGAAGCACCCTGCCCTTGAGGTCTTTCCTTCCCGTCCTTCCTACAAACTGACAGATCAGGTCGAAGGTTTCCTCATTGGCCAGGTAGCTTGGTAGGCGTAGAGAGGAATCGCAGTCCAGCATGGCAGCCAGGGTGACCCTCGGGAAGTCGTGACCCTTGGCGATGACCTGGGTGCCGATGAGGATGTCGGTATCTCCGTTTCTGAAGCTTTCCAAAAGCTCGTGCCTTACTTCATTGTTGCTGACGTCACTGTCAAGACGGGCAATCTTAGCCATCGGGTAGAGCATCTTCAGCTCCTCCATGACTTTCTCCGTCCCATATCCGAGGGTCAGGAAGTCATGGCTTTTGCATGAACAGGTGTAATCCACGCTGCTGACCTTGTATCCGCAGTGATGGCAGCGTAGAGTGTCATCTCTTCGATGGTAATTCAAAGGGATGCCGCAGTTTGGACAAAGAGCACTCTGATGGCAGTTCCGACAGATGAACAAGGGGGCGTATCCGCGTCTGTTAAGGAGAATCATAGCCTGCTGATGAGCCTTCAGGGTCTTGGTGATCTCCTCCTGGAGAGGAATGGAAATCATGCTGGAAATCATCGGATTGAGGTATGCGGAGTTGTTCATATCGACTATCGTCAGGTCCTTTTCCTGGTTCTTTGCATATCTTTGGGTCATGTACACTGGCACATAAAGACCTTTTTCAGCTCTCGCACGGTCGATGATTCTCGGTGTAGCGGAACCCAATACGACCTTGCCATTTTCTTCGCATCTCATCTTGGCTACTTCGATGGCATCATAATATGGCTGGCTGTCCTGCTTATAGGAAGAGGAGTGTTCCTCATCGATGATGATCAGTCCAAGATTCGATACAGGTGCAAAGACGGCACTTCTGGTACCAAGGACAATCTTGCTTTCTCCATGGAGAATCTTCATGTATTCATCATATTTCCGGCTGTCGGAAAGAGAAGAGTTGAGGATGGATACGGACTCCGGGAAGTGACCTAGGAACATGTTGACCATATGGTCGGTCAAGGCAATCTCAGGAAAGAGGACAAGGACGCCTTTGCCATTTTTCAGATAAGTCTCACATAATCTGATATAGACTTCCGTCTTTCCCGAACCAGTGACACCTTCCAAAAGAAAGATGTTCCTGTCCTTTTCCTCCATGATGGTCTGATAGGCATTCTCCTGCTGCAAGGTCAGATCGAAAGGAAGGAGAGAAGCAGCCTCCATCTGTGGAATCCTGGATACCGGAACTTCTTCCTTTCTGAGGGCGTTGCAGGAAAGAAGCTTTGCAAGGGTCTTCTTTGCTGTGATCTTGCCAAGCCTTACACCATCCCTGCAGGCTTTGATTTTATGGTAGAGAGTCTCTTCGTTCTTCTTCAAGGCGATGGAGATGTCATTGGCAAAGACGAAGGTAGCGAATTTTCCCTGTGGCTTGTTCAGGGCGGAGTTCTTTGGCTTGAGACTCGGAGGAAGCATGGTGTTGAGGACTTTGATGAGATCGGTCTGATAATAGTCGGCGATCTTCCTGGCAAGGGAAATCATCTTGTCATCAAGCAGGGCTTCGCTATCGACCTTCTTTGTTATTTTGGCAAGCTTCAGGGAATTCTTCTTTTGATATTCCTCCAGGCTTTCTTCGATTTTCTCGGGCTCTTCGATGACAAACCCGATGGTTTCCTTGCTGGAAGCAAAGGGGACAAGGACTCTCATTCCCTGATGGATGTCTTCCTCCAGGCTGTAATAGGAGAAGGGTCTATCCAAGGCGATGACTTGTCTTCCGATATATACTTTGACTAGATAGAACATTTGAGATATCCTTTCACGGCCTCTCTGAGGTCTTCTTCCGGATGCTTGATGATGTCTTCATAGCTTCTTCCTGGACTGCTGACTGAAATCATTTCATGGTAACCGATGCTTTCAAGCCGGGGAATGACTTCCTCATCGATCGTTCCGGAAACAAGCAGGAGCGGTATTTTCTTTTCTGATGCTTTTTTGGCGATGACGCTGATACATTTTCCTTCCATGGAAGAGATGTCTGTCCTTCCTTCTCCAGTCACGATGAGGTTACATCCTTTTATCAGCTCATCAAAATGATACAAGGAAAGGATGGCTTCGGCACCTGAGACGATATTGCTTTTGAAATAAGACAGGAAGGCAAAGCCAAGTCCTCCGGCTGCTCCGCTTCCATCGCTCATGGAAAGATCTCTTCCTGTGAAGCGGATGGTTGCATCTTTGAAATGCCTCATGGCTTCTTCCAGGACAGGAAGGTCTTCTTCCTTTGCACCCTTCTGTCTGGCAAAACGATATGTGGCCCCGTCTTTTCCTAACAGTGGATTGATGACGTCGCTATAGATTTGAAACCTGGCCTTGGAAAGAGACGTCAGTCTGGTATCTTCGATGGTGTAGATATCAAGGAAGGAACCTTTATCAGGCAACACTTTTTGATGGTTCTTATCATAGAAATCATATCCGAGAGCCTCCAGCATACCGATACCGCCATCATCGGTGCAGCTTCCTCCCAAGGTGACAAGAAAGGAAGAAACGTTTTTTTCTAAGGCATCCTTTATCAGAAGCCCAAGCCCATAGCTTGATGTCAAAGCTGGGTTGTGAATGCTGGTTTTGTCAAGCCCGATGGCCTTGGCTGATTCGATGACAGCCATGCCTTGATGGATGAGGTATTCACTTTCAATCATCTTTCTTTTGGATGGATCAGGAATGGTCAGGTGTTCTTGGATACAGTCTTTCCATATTCTTTTGAAGCAGTCCAGGCTGTTTTCCCCTCCATCTGCAAAAGGAAGGGAAAGTATCTCTGCATCAGGATAAGCTGATTGGAATTCTTCCTTTAGAATCTCTGCGACGGTAAGAGAGGACATGGTTCCTTTGAAGGAATCCGGAAGGATGATGATTTTCATTGTTTTTACTATCTTTGATTATAATTTAAATGTATACTATTCAGGCTAAAAATGTGAGGTAAAACATGAAAAACAAACAAACCCTGATTCAAGGAATCATCTATCTTGTCCTTGGAATTCTCTTATGTGTCGGTGTCAGCGGAAATACGTTGCTTGGCTGGCTCATCTCTGTTTCTCTTCTTACTGCCGGAACCTGTTTCATCGTTGCCGGTGTCATCATCGAGAAGAGCTTCATCGGAAGCAACGGATATAGCGGTGCCATCCTTCTTACCTTGGGCTTTGCTCTTCTTCCGGTTTCTCCGTTTGCTCTCTTCACTGGTTATTTCCAGCTCATTGCCCTTCTGATGATCGTCCTTGGTGCCCTCTATCTTCTTGATTCCCTCTCCGGATTCATGAACAAGAGATTCATGACGGCCAACGTCGTCATGCTGGTCCTTGCTGTATTGCTTCTCACCTTCGGATTCCTTCTCTGGTTCAATGTCGGCGGACTTCAGCAGTATGCTTCCTTGATTCTTGGTATCGTCTTCATCATCTATGCCGTCCTTCTCATCGTCTCTGCCATCACCAACAAGAAGCTTATCGTCATCAAACTTAAGAAGTAATAAGTCGATTCAGTGCCTGGCTATGCCAGGCACTTCTTAAATTATGGAATATTCACATGTCACGCATGAAAGTCTGAAACCTTTCGTCAATCCGGATTCAAGGGTTCTGATACTAGGTTCTCTTCCCAGCATTGCTACCAGGAAGGCTAACTTCTATTATGCCCATAAGACCAATCGCTTTTATAAGATATTGGCCGGAGTCTTCCATGAAGAAGAACCTATCTCCATCGAAGAGAGAAAGGTGTTTCTAAAGAAACATCATATTGCACTCTATGATTCTATCTATGAATGCGATATCCGTGCTTCCTCTGATTCCAGCATCCGCAATGTCGTATCGACAAAAACGACGATTGAGGAGATAAAGAAGAACCATGATATCAGGGCTATCTTTACTACGGGTAAGGCAAGCCATGATGTCTATCGGAAATACATCGGAGATGATGACATTCCCTTGCCTTCACCGAGTGCAGCCAACGCTGCATGCTCTCTTGAGAAACTGATTGAAAGTTATAAAGTCGTGCTTTTATTTCTACAGTCAATTGTTTATAATTGACTATTGTCGGGGCCATAGCTCAGTTGGGAGAGCGTCTCGTTCGCAACGAGAAGGTCGCCGGTTCGATCCCGGTTGGCTCCACCAAAAATGATTGGACACGAACCAGCAGTAAGTATCTATAACGTCAATGGATTCCTAGGCTTGGTTCTTGATAGACATCCTGAGTAGTTGGGGTGCTTTTTCGTATCAGCCGAATTTCTTTTTTTCTACGAATCAGGTAACCGAATTTTATTTCCGATACATAATAATCAAGAATTAATCGCCATGTAAAACGGTTTTAGTGACATTCAGTGACATATGGCTCTAAAGTTTTGTGATTAGTGTCATTTTAGTGATAGTCATTACCCATAAGCCCGGTTTTTAGGGTGTTTTGGGCCCTTTTTCGGCATA
>JAJVUU010000040.1 GCA_021621525.1 Caryophanales bacterium | reverse complement strand
ATTTCAAACAATAGGCGAAAAATTAGCAATTATTGTTGCTTCGTAATAAATTTGTAAAATGAAATGCCACATATTTGTAAAGTGTGACATGATGCTTTTGTTGGTGTGCTGATTGTCGAAAACAACAAAAAAGAAAACCGGTGTCCATTGAGATTGCCTGATTTGAAAATAATTGTCACCGGAAGTCAATATGGATATAAAAGAGAGGATGGCGTCTTTGTCATCCCGATAGGGTGCCTCAAAGATTAGAAAGAAAAAAGGCACCTATCCGCCATGTTAACTAATGCCTTTTTAAGTATGAATTTCGTATCTTCGTTCTTTTGTTGAGGTAATAAAGATGGAAGCTAGGATGCACTCTTTACGATGATGGTGCTGTCCTTACCGGGAAGAAGGGTGGAAAGGATGGTTTCTGTTCCGTCATCGTTTTTCAGATATAACTTCTTATTGCTTCCGACGATCTTCTCGATCTCAAGAAGATAACCGGATAGCTTTGCTTCAGGAATCACATATAAGTTATCCGTGTATTTGCTTCCGTCTTCCTTTTCAAAGGACAGGAGGATGGCCTTGGTCATCTTTCGATAGATGGTGAGCATCGGTCTTTTTGTATGGGAGGATGATTGGAAGACGGGAAGGAAGATACTCTTGGTCAGTCCATGGTCAGAATACAGCCCGTCAAAGAGATAAGGCCTTTCGTTGATCTCTTCCTTGTATTCCTTCTTTAAATCAGGGAAGTCGGATTCTGAAAGGGAGGAATCTTCCTTGAAGTATTTTTCGACTTCTTCTTTGGAGAGTTCTTCATAGTCAAGCGAGATATCGGCCATCGTCTTCAAAATCAGTTTTGCCTTATAGTCCAAAGTCAGGTTCCATGTCATGGAAGAAGATGGCATCTTGAATTCACTTACGGGAATCGTCTTTTTCTTGCCGTCTGTTGTTTCGGTATGATAGTAATCCTTGCTGACAAGGCTTTCGTCCTGGATACCGGATTCAAACTGATTGAGAGCATCCTCTATGTCGCTGTCTTTCTTCAAAGTGAGTCTGGTATCCTCCATCGTGTCAGCTTCTGAATATCCGATGGGATAATCATAATGCAGGGTCAATGTCGGATAGTCGTCATACTTGGCTTCCAAAGTGATGTCTTCATGAAGAGGAAGGTTGAATCGATAGTCGGTACCGTTTCTGGTATATCCTAGGAAGTCAGCATTCTCCTTGGCAGGAGCATATTCCTTCAGATCTTCTTCCTTGAGGATGTCATTTTCATAATATCCATCCAGAACCATCTGATGTTTTCCATCTTTGGTACCCTCTTTATAATCCAAGGTGATGAAAAGTTCTTTTTCCCATTTCAGATAGAGGTCGATGTCATTGGAATAGATGTTGTTGTCTAAGTGGAATGGCTTGGAATAGGATTCATCCAGGTAGAATCCGGCAAAGCGGTATTTCTTTTCGTTGGTATCGGTATAGTAATAGGCATCGGCATTGACGGAATAATCGATGTTGAACTCTTCCTTCATCAGGGTTGTCAGCTCAGGCTGGATGATATCGACAGCCTGGAAGGAGTAGGTATCGTCTTTTCCTTCCATGTTGAAATGGACGGTGATCTTCGGATCAGGGTTCCATTTGGCATAAAGGGTGATGGCGGAATCCAAAGGGAACTGCATGTTGGAAGAGAAGGACTTATCAAAAGGATATTCTCCTTTGGTGGAACTGCTATCCAGGGAATAATGTTCGTTGCCGTTTTCATCCGTCGAACTGACGAATGGATATTCCGTATACCAGTAGGCAAAGTTGAGATGCATGCTCTTGGCATCGGCTGTAGGTAGATACCGGTTGGAGAAGAGGCTCTTGGTGGCATATCCTCTCAGGCTATTGTCGGTGAAGTTCTCTGCTCCGAGTTCCGGAGCGATGAGTTTTCCTTCTTCCTTTCCCTGTGTCAGGTCAAACTGAATGGTGACAAGGGGTTCGAAGTAGGCATAGAACGTATCGCTTCCATAGGGGTAGTAATAGTAGGAATTCCCATCGGTGGAATCAAGTCTCTTGTTGATGACGCGGTATTTTCCGTCTTTGGTCTTTTCACGCCATCCGACGAAGTAATAGCCTTCCTTGACAGGGTCGGGGATTTCAATCTCTACCTTGGTTCCTTGCTCTCCGCGAAGGAAGTTGCTGGCAAAGCTGGGGTCGGTGAAAGAACCTCCTTCCAATTCAAAATAGATGATTCCGTTCATGGAATTGTTGCAGGAAGGAAGGAGGAGACCTAGGCCGAGAGCGGTTAGCAGTATTCTGTTTCTGTGTTTCATTTCAAGAATTATACCAAATCAGGCCTCTTTCATAAAGGATTTCAGGAAAAAGGCAAAAAAAGCCCCGCACTGGGCAGGGCTTATATAGATTAGTGGTTATTGTGATGGAACGGCTTCTTGCCGGCAGGACGCTCTGGTCTTTCGACATAGCCTTCCGGCTTCGGAAGAAGGTCTCTGTGGGAGACGTCGATTCTTCCCTGGGCGTCGATTCCGGTGACGATGACCTTGATGGTGTCACCGAGCTTGCAGACATCTTCAACCTTATCGACACGGTTCCAGCCGAGCTTGGAGATGTGGCAAAGGGCATCGGTAGCGCCGAAGAGCCTGACGAAGGCTCCATAGGTTTCGACTCTGACGACCTTGGCATCGAAGACTTCACCGACCTGGGCTTCCCTGGCGATGCTCATGACCTCGTCATAGGCCTTTTCGATCATATCCTTCTTGACGGAGTAGATGATGACTCTTCCGTCGTCGTTGATGTTGATCTTGACTTCGTTGTTGCAGTCGGCGATGATGCCGTTGATGACCTTACCCTGGGATCCGATGACTTCTCTGATCTTCTCAGGATTGATGTTGAATCTCTTCATCTTGAGAGCGAATTCGGAAAGTTCGGCTCTCGGTTCAGGGATGGCAGCGAGCATGACTTCGAGAATCTGCTTTCTGGCAGGCTTGGCCTGGTAGAGGGCTTCTCTGAGGACGTCGAAGGTGATGCCACGGATCTTGATATCCATCTGGAGGGCTGTGATGCCGTTAGGTGTTCCGGCGACCTTGAAGTCCATGTCACCGAGATGGTCTTCCATACCCTGGATATCGGTAAGGATGGTATAGGGGTGGTTTCCGTCGAGCGGGCCGGAGGTGATGAGACCCATGGCGATACCGGAGACCGGTGCTTTGATCGGGACGCCGGCATCCATCAATGCCATGCAGGATGCGCAGATGGAGGCCTGGGAAGAGGAACCGTTGGATTCGCAGACATCAGCGACGCAGCGGATGGTATATGGGAATTCATCTTCATCGGGGATGACGTAGCTCAAGGCTCTTTCGCCAAGGTTGCCATGTCCGATTTCTCTTCTTCCTGGAGTGCCCATTCTGCCGAGTTCACCGACAGAGAAAGGCGGGAAGTTATAATGGTGCATCCAGCGCTTGGATGTTTCACCGGTGATGTTGTCAAGAATCTGGGCTTCGTCCAGGTCGCCTAAGGTACAGGCAGAGATGACCTGGGTCTGTCCACGGGTGAACATGGCAGAACCATGAGCTCTGGGAAGGATGTGGACCTGGGCATCAAGAGGACGGATTTCATCGACTTTTCTTCCATCCGGACGGACCTTGTCGACGGTGATGAGTCTTCTGACCTCATCCCTGACGACCTGTTCGAGGACTTCCTTGGCTTCATTGACGGCAAGGTCATGGGCCTGGGTGGTCTCGTATTTTTCGCCGGTGAGGAAGTTGGCCTTGTCGACGAGGTCGATGACTTCCTTCTCAAGGGCGTCGATGGTGTTCTGTCTTTCGAGCTTGTCGAAGATGGAGACGGCCTTGGTGATCCTGACCTGCTGAGTTTCGCTCTGACCTTCGGCGATGTAGTTCAGGCACTTGTCCTTGAAGGCTTCATCGATATGGTAGATGTTGAGCGGACGTTTGGCCTTGCCGACCTTGGCAGTGATTTCCTTCTGGAAGACACAAAGCTTCTGGATGGCTTCAAAACCTACCTTGAGGGCATCGAGCATATCATCTTCGCTGACCTCCTGGGCACCGGCTTCGACCATGTTGATGGCGACTTCGGTACCGGCGACGGAAAGGTCGATGTCAGACTTCTTCATCTCTTCTTCGCTAGGATCGATGACGAACTGTCCGTCGATTCTGCCGACATGGACGCCGGCGATAGGTCCTTCGAAGGGGATGTCAGAGAGGCAGAGGGCCAAGGAGGCACCGAACATGGCTGTCATATCCGGGCATCCGGTAGGATCGGCACTCATGACCTGGCAGGTGACCTGGGTCTCGTTGACATAGCCTTCCGGGAACATCGGACGAATCGGACGGTCGATAAGACGTGAAATCAGGGTTTCACGGGTAGACTGTCTTCCTTCTCTTCTCAAGAAGCTGCCCGGAATCTTTCCGGCAGCATACTGTCTTTCAAAATAATTGACGGTGAGCGGGAAGAAATCCTGCCCGAGTTTGGCTTCCTTGGCACCGCAGGCTGCACATAAGACAGCCGTGTCGTTGAAGCGGACGAAAGCAGAGCCGTCGGCTTGCTTGGCGATTTCTCCGGTTTCCACGGTGAGAGTCTTTCCGTAGAAGTCGAGAGTGAACACACTTTTTGACATTTTTTTACCTCTATATTTATTTATACAGGCGTTATTCTACCATATCGGTGGCTCCTTGCGTGATAGTTTTTGTAAATTATCCCCTTTGGCTTGATGGATTCCTTTCACGTGGCTTGGATGAAAATGGAATGTTGATGAATCGAGATTGGATACTTATAATAGTGATGTTTTATTTGGAGGTGCTTTATGGGTGCTATTCGCCGTGATTTGGATGAACTTTTTGCAAAGCTTTCCCAAAGGGAGAGAAAGGATCATATCTGCAAGATCTTAAGCTATGATATGGAGACAGCTGCCCCCAAGGGCGGAATGATGGAAGATGCCGACAACATCACCTCTCTCCAGGCTGAAATATTCAAGCTCAAGAAGGATCCGGATTATATCTTTTCCGTCCATAAGCTCTTTACGACTGACTATGATACCCTCGATGTGTGGTCTAAAAGGCTCATCGAACTTCTTCACAGGGACTTGGAACAGCAGAAGGGCATCTCTCCCAGCCTTGACAATGAGGCAAACGAACTCTTCAGCAAGGCCTATATCACATGGATCAAGGCCAAGGAAGATGATTCCTATGAGGAATTCAAGGATACCTTGAAGAAGATTGCCGATATGGAAAGAACCTTGGTGGAAGCAAGGACGGGGACCTGCGAGAACGCCTATGATGTATTGATTTCAGACTTCGAACATGGCTTCTCCAGTGCGGATCTGGATGTCTTCTTTGACGAACTCGAGAAGGGAATCGTCCCTCTCTACAAGGCTGTCAGAAAGTCAAAGTATGTTCCCAGACATGACTTTTTGAATCGCAAGGTACCTATCGCCAAGCAGGAAGAGTTTTCCAGGTATCTTCTTGAATTCAACGGATTTGATTTCCAAAGAGGTTCCTTATCTACGACCGAACATCCGTTTACGGAACAGTTTGGCAAGGATGATGTCAGGGTCACAACGAAGTACTTCGAAGACAATTTCGTCTCCAACATGTATTCCGTCATCCATGAAGGCGGACATGCCATCTTCGGATTGAATATTCCCAAGGAGGTGTTCACCTACCATCTTGGAGAAGGATGTCTGAGCATGGCCAAGCATGAATCCGTCTCCCGCTTCTATGAGAACGTCATCGGCAGAAGCAAGGAATACATCCATGCCATCTATCCGAAGTTCATGGAACTCTTTGCCGAAGAGATGTCTGATGTCAGTGAGGAAGACTTCTATGAAGGTGTCAACTATATCGATCAGAAGAACCTTCTTCGTACGGAGGCCGATGAACTCACCTACACCCTCCATATCATCATCCGTTACCGTCTTGAGAAGGAAATCATGGCAGGAAATGTCGATTTTGATACCCTCAGCAAGAAATGGAACGACATGTATGAAGCCTATTTCGGAATCAAGGCTTCCTCGGATGCCCAAGGTATCCTCCAGGATGTCCATTGGACGAGCGGATTTGGTTATTTCCCGACCTATGCCATGGGAAATGCCATGAATGTCATGTATCTGAAGAAGATGGATGAAGAAATCGGCTTTGCCAAGACTGTCAAGGCAGGCAAGATGAATGTCATCCTGGATTGGATGAAGGAAAATGTCTTTGCCAAGGCTCCCTTGCTTGACACCAAGGAATGGATCAGGAAAATCACCGGAGAAGAATTCTCCGCCAAGGATTATGTCGAATATCTGACCAAGAAGTTCACCAAACTCTATCATCTTACCAAGATTGATATCAAGAATGCTCAGAAGGAGGAAAAGTAAATGCAGCATTTCAGCCCGGATTTCAAGAAACTGAAGGATGTCGAGGTCGAGACCCCCGACAAGGATGACATCATCCATGAGATCACTCTTCTTGACACGGATCTCAAGAAGGCCACTTCCGGAAAGGAAGCAGCTTCTGTCATCAGAAGATACTTTACTCTTCAGGATGATCTTTTCAGCATCGTCTCTCTGGTCAACTTCCATCATACGATCGATACTTCCGATGAGAGATACACCAAGCTTCAGGACCTTCTTGATGAGATTCTTCCTTCCATCGAGGAAGCTATCAACCAGTTTGAGAAGGATGTCTTTGCCTCTTCTTTCCGCAAGGAACTCGTCGAAGAGTTCGGTCAGCTCTATTTTGATCAGATTGCCCTCTCTCTGAAGACCTTCAGCAGTGAAATCGTACCTGACCTCGTCGAAGAGAACAAGGAAGTCTCTTCCTATATCAAGCTTGTATCTTCTGCCATCATCGAATTCCGCGGGAACAAGTATTCCATTCCTCAGATGGGAAAGTTCACTTCTTCCCTTGACAGGGATACGAGAATCGAAGCCTATGACAAGGTCATGGCTTTCTATGCCGAGAAGGACGAGGAAATCGGTGACATCTATGATGCGATGGTCAAGACCAGGACCAGGATTGCCAAGAAGCTCGGCTATGAGGACTTCGTCCAGCTTGGCTATGACAGGATGGGAAGGCTTGATTGGAACAAGGAGGATGCCAGGGTCTATCGGGAGAAGATCTTGAAATACATCGTTCCTCTTTCTGAACGCATCTTTGCCGATCAGAAGGAAAGACTCGGCTATGGTGAGGATACCAGAAGCGTGGATTACAACATCTTCTATAAAAGTGGCAATCCTACGCCAAAGGGAACGCCGGAAGAGCTTGTCGAGGCTGCCAGAAAGATGTATGCCGAGATGGATCCTACGGCAAGCAGGTATTTTGACTTCATGGTCGACCATGGCTGTATGGATCTGGTCGCCAAGAAGAACAAGGCAGGTGGCGGATACATGGATTATGTCTGCGGACTTAAGACCAGCCTCATCTTCTCCAACTTCAACGGCACTTCCGGTGATGTCGATGTCCTCACCCATGAATTCGGTCATGCCTTGCAGGGATTCTTAGGTGCTGAAGAGACCGATGTCCCTAGCTATCGTACGCCCGGTATGGAATGTGCCGAGATGCATTCCATGTCCATGGAATATCTGACCTATCCCTATATGTCTTTCTTCTTCAAGGAAGATACCGACAAATATCGTTATCAGCATCTCTGCGATGCCATCACCTTCATCCCCTATGGATGCATCGTCGATCAGTTCCAGACGTATTGCTATGAGCATCCGGAGATGAGCCATGCCGAGAGGAAGGCCTATTGGAGAAAGATAGAGCTTGAATTCCTTCCGCATCGCCAGTTCAAGGACAACGTTTTCCTTTCCAGCGGCGGATATTGGGAGAGACAGCACCACATCTTTGAAAATCCGCTCTATTATCTTGACTACACCATCGCTCAGGTTGTCGCCCTGGAGTTCTTTGAGGAAGCCCAGGTTGATCATAAGAAGGCGTTTGAAAAGTATCTTGCCTTTGACAGGCTTGGTGGAAAATATCCTTTCCGTGAACTTCTTAAGAAGGCCGGAATCCAGAACCCGATGGATGGAGATACCTTAAAGGATGTCGCTGACGGCATCATGAAATATCTTTCTACGTTTGATCCTCTCAGGCTGGATAAGTAAAAATAGCAGTCCAAGGATGGCTTCGTCATGAGGCTGTCCTTTTTTTGAGGAAGCATATTCCTGATGCTTTTGGTAGGATGACAATGGCTAAGGAGATGTAGAAAGAGGTATGCATAGCCATCATTTTTTGAATGATGATGAGTGGCTTTTTAATATCAATATTTAAACAGGATATGAAAAAAGCGTAATATTATGCCTGGAAAAAGGCAACGATTGCCTTGCCTGCCACATATGGGATTCGATTCCTGAAATCGAAGAGGGTCATGCCACTACCGGAAGCAAAGAGAACTTTAGCTTTTGTGTACCTTCTTTTGGATGCATGCTGCGAGTGCCTTTGCGACATTGACATGGCAGACCTCTTCGACTTCGGTGAAGAAGGCATTGCCGTTGGCTTCGATGAAGACAGGATTGTCTTCGTCATCCGTTCCTACGTCGATGCCGGCATAGATGAGACCCAGTCTCTTGGCAGCCTTCAAGGCAACTTCTTTATAGGAATCAGGAAGGCTATCGGTGACGTCATATCCTTTTCCGCCCAAGGCGATGTTGGAACGGAAGTCATGGAGGTTGATTCTCTCCATGCAGCAGATGACCTTGTCATCGATGACGATGATCCTGTAGTCATGACCGCTATGTCTTGAAAGGTAGGCTTCGTATAGATGAGGGATGGAAAGGTTTGCATATTCCGTCTTGGTCAGTTCTTCCCGGCTTCTGATAAGCTTCACCTGTCTTCCTAAGGAGCCGTGGCATTCCTTGAAGACAAGGGGATAGCCAAGGCTTCCTTCTACCTTGTCTAAGAATAGAGAGACGGTCTCCTTCTTGGGATTCCGGGTATAGCATAAGGGAGCAGGTATGGTCAAAGGAACCCTTATTCCGCTTCCCTTCAGGGCAAGGATGGACTTCATCTTGTCATCGGATGACATCATGGATTCATAGGAATTGAAAAGAGGAATCCCCTGGGAGATGATCTTTGCCAGATACATATCCTTGTCCATATCGATACAGAAGGAATAGGCGGAGAGATCAAGTTGAGTCATGTCTCCATAGCATAGGGGGAGCATGGATATGGCATCCCTGACTTCCAAGGTGATTCCATAGGGAAGGAACTCTTCCTCCAGCCTTTTGATTTTATAAAGATTGTTGGGATTGATGACATAGGAATTGATGATGATAAGACCTTTTTCAGACATTCGTTATACCTTCTTGAAATAATGCTTGCAATCAAAGACTTATAGAAGTATAATGTACTTCGCTAGGAAAATCTAGTACCTATATCGCGGGGTGGAGCAGTGGTAGCTCGCCAGGCTCATAACCTGGAGGTCATTGGTTCGAATCCTTTCCCCGCTACCATGAATGATAGCAAGACTGATGCTTCGGTGTCGGTCTTTTTTTGTGTCTTACAAACAGATTTTGATAGATGATGTTCTGTCAAGAATCAGCACTCCACTTGTTATCCGTTTCCGGTCGAGTCCGGCTGAGGGCAAGTAAAAAAGAAATAAAAAAATCCTGCTTGAAGCAGGAATATATATGTATCTCGAGATGGTGCCCGGAGCCGGACTCGAACCGGCACGAGTTATTAGCTCATTGGATTTTAAATCCAACGTGTCTGCCATTTCACCACCCGGGCAACATTCAATGGTGACTCGTATGGAACTCGAATCCATGGCCCCTTGATTAAAAGTCAAGTGCTCTACCGACTGAGCTAACGAGTCATTTAGATGAGACTGACATTCAAGAAACGGATTGGCTGGGGTAGCTGGATTCGAACCAGCGCATGTCAGAGTCAAAGTCTGATGCCTTACCACTTGGCTATACCCCAAGTTAGGCTGTGTTGTCTTATTGAAGTGGTGGGCGGTCGTGGATTCGAACCACGGAACCCGAAGGAACAGATTTACAGTCTGCCGCGTTTGGCCTCTTCGCTAACCGCCCATTACTTTGCCTCTGAAATTTTTTTAACGATGGTGGATGCTAAGGGATTCGGACCCCTGACCTCCGCCGTGTAAAGGCGATGCTCTAACCAGCTGAGCTAAGCATCCGCCGAAATTTCAGCGCTTTGATATTGTATCAAAGCTATCTTGCTTTTACAAGCATATTTTTTCAATCCATCAAAAAAAGTCATGATCTTTCTTCTTTCAGACTCTCTATGAGGCAAGAAAAAATCCAGGTGTCCTTTCAAGGGACTTCCTGGATTTCGTTTTTGATGGATTACTTGTTCTCGTATCCTGGCTTTCCAAGGAGCTTGAACATGTTCTTCTTGTAGATTTCGACACCTGGCTGGTTGAACGGATTGACGCCGAGAAGGTAGGCGGAGAAGGCACAGGCACGGAAGAAGAAGTAGATCATGTTTCCGAGGTTGTAGGCATCCATCTTGTCGATGGACAAGACGATGGCCGGAGTGTGTCCTTCCGTATGGGCCTTCAAGGTTGCCTCATAGGCTTTCCCGTTGATGTAGGAAAGCTTCTTTCCGGCAAGGTAGTTGAGGTTGTCCAGGTTCTCATCGTTGGATGGGACGACGACGTCATGGCTTGGGTTGTTGACCTTGACGATGGTCTCGAAGAGGCAGGGGCTGCCTTGCTGGATGTACTGGCCCATGGAATGGAGGTCGGTCGTGAAGATGGCGCTGGTGCAGAGAAGGGCCTGGTCATCCTTGCCTTCGGATTCATCGAAGAGCTGTTTGAGCCATTCGGCAATCATGCGGTTCTGCATGTCATAGGAGACGAACATCTCGGAAGCATATCTCTTGATGCGGTTGAGATAGAATCTCAGGCCACCATAGAAATAGGCAGGGTTCTTGTAGAGGTCCTTGAGCGAATATTCCTTTTCTCCGTCCTTGACACCCTGTAAGAATGCCTTGATATCGATTCCGGCACAGGCGATGGGGAGAAGTCCGACCGGAGTGATGACGGAGAATCTTCCGCCGATGTCATCCGGGATGACGAAGCATTCATAGCCTTCCTTGTCGGCTTCGCTCTTGAGGGCTCCGCGGGCCTTGTCGGTCGTGGCGAGCACGGCATCCTTCAAGGTTTCCTTGCCGAACTTTTCGACATAGAGGTTCTTGAGCAGACGGAAGCTGACGGCAGTTTCCGTGGTGGTGCCGCTCTTGGAGATGCAGTTGATGGCAAAATGTTTCTTTTCCAGGTGCTTCATGACCTGATAGGTATATTCGCTGGAGAGCGTGTTTCCGAGATAGAGAATCTCGAAATCGTCATCCGGAAATAAGCCGTTGATGGCTTCGATGACGGCTCTGGCTCCAAGGTAGGATCCACCGATGCCGCATACGACGAGACAGTCGAAGTCCTTACGGATTCTCTTTGCCGTAGCAATGATGCGTTCGATTTCCTCTTCCGGCAGCTTTCCGGCATAATCCAACCATCCGAGGAAGTCGTTTCCTTCACCGGTCTTGTTTTCAATCATGTCGAATATCGGCTTTGCCTGTCTTTCGACGAAAGAGAGGTCGAGGCCTTCTGATTCTTTTTCGAATAACTTCACGTTGACCATAGTTCTTGTTCCCCCTATTTTTCAAACCATTATATTAATGCTTTTTTTAGCAAAGTAAATATTTATTTATACTTTGTGACTCAGAACACTTTCAAGAAGTTTCAAATCGTCGATTTCGGTGACTTTGAAGTTCTCCGCACTGCCTCTTACGAGCTTGCAGTCCAACCCCTTGGATACGGCTTTCCTGAAGTCGTCCGTGTCTCTCTTGTCATATCCGGACTCATAGAGCTTGAGAATCTCGGCATAGACGAAGACCTGGGGAGTCAGGACGCGGTAAAGATTCTTCCTGTCGACATAGGTGATCTTCCCGTTCTTCTCTCTCAGCATGGAATCATGGACGGGAAGGACCAGGGAAAGAGCATCATGATGTCTTATCTCCTCATGGAGTCTTGATAGCTCATCCATCTCCAGAAGCGGTCTTGCCGCATCATGGATGAAGACAGCCCTGTCGTATCCGATGTCCTTGAGGGAGATGAGGCCGTGATAGACGGATTCATTTCTGTCTTTTCCTCCGTATACGACGGATACTTCCGTTCCTTCCGGAAGGATGACCTTGCTCTTGAGGTTGGAGACAATCCGTGACTGATCCTCCTTGTCGATGACAAGGACGATGCGTTCAAAGAGCTTGCTTGAAAGAAGGGCATCCAGGGAATAGAGGTAGAGCTCCCTGTGGTTGATGGGATAGAACTGCTTCTTGATCTGGATGTCTTCATAGATCCTTGTTCCGGATCCTGCGAGAAGCAGGATGGCGACGTCTTTTTCGTTTAGATTCTTTTCCATATGGGTATGTTCCAAAACCAGAAGGATTATACCATATTTCATGATTCTCCATGGAGAATAAGTCTCGTGCCGGACAGGTTTCCTACACATTGCCGGTTTCCATCAGAAAACAGGATGGTTTTGTCAAAGGAAAAGCGGACCATTGCTGGTCCGCCATGTTCATACAAGCTTCTTACGGATCTGGGTGGAGACGAGATCGACGAGAAGAACCATGACAAGGAGTCCCCAGAGGAGGGCACCAAGCTGTGGCCAGTTCTGGTTGTTGGTATAGTCAAGGATCAGTCTACCCAAGTCGCCTGCTCCGACAAGACCGAGGATGGAAGCGTTGCGGAGGTTCAGATCGAAACGATACAGGATGGTGGAGATGAAGTTTCCGGATACCTGGGGGAAGATACCGACACGGATCTTGGTCAGTGTCGTCGCACCAGAGGCATCCAAGGATTCCAGGAATGTCATATCCATGCTGTCGAGGTCATCGGAATACATCTTTCCGACCATGCCGATAGACTGTATCGATAGGACGACCACACCTGTGAGAGGTGAGAAGCCGATCCACTGGACCAGGATGAGGCAGAAGACGATTTCAGGGATGGTACGGATGATGATCAGGATGATTTCGGAGATGATAGCCCATCTGCCCATGAGCTTGTGGCTTGCAAGGAAGCCGAAGGGGATGGCAAACAGGGATGCAAAGAGAGTGCCTAAGAAGGCGATGGCAAACGTCTGAAGGCAAAGGAAGAGGACGGATTGGTCGAAGGACCATCTTCCGGTTCCGAAGAACAGATTGTAGTCGGGAACGAAGAAACCTTCAAAGAATTTTGTGACGTTGCTGATATGGCCCTTGCCAAAACCGGTGAAGAATCCGCTCTGGAAGCCGAAGTAGACGAAGAATCCTGCAAAGATGAGGAACGTGACCAGATTGACGACCCACATCGGAGGACGGGAGAAGAAGGCGTCGATATGGTCAAGATAGTGTCTGTGTCTCTTGTTGAAGCTGCACTGTGTCTTCAGCTTCTTGATTTCGTTTTTTCTCTTATGGTGGAGAAGCTGGATGGAGCTCTTGGCTTCTTCCTTGGATATCTCTCCCTGCTGGGCTCTTAAGGTGAGTTCCTTCTCTTCCTTGGCGATGGTCTCATCAAGCTTCAGGAGGGAAGACTCGTATTCGCTTTGGGCGTTCTTTTTTGCCTCGAGGTCGCGAAGCCTGCTGTCTTTCTTCAGCTTGGCTTCCTCTTCGGGTCTATATTGTTTTTCCATCATAGCGTCCTCCTTTTGAGCCAGTTGGAGAAGAGCTGCAGGACAAGGACGAGGATGAGCAGAGGGATGAGAATGGCACCGACCTTGTTGAACTGATAGTTGTTCATGGCATCATTGATTTCCTTTCCGATGCCGCCGGCATTGACGTAGCCTAAGATGATGGAGGCACGGATGTTGATTTCGAAGGTATAGATGATGTTGGAAAGGAAGACGGGAAGGATCTGCGGGAAGATGGAAGTGATGAAGGCCTTCGGCTTGGTGGCACCGGTAGAGAGGATGGCCTCATATGGATGCATGTCGACGGTCTCGATGTATTCATACATGACCTTGATGATGATGCCTGCCGTAAAGAGGACCATGGCAAACATACCGGCGACATTGCCAAGTCCGAAACATGCGACACCGATGATACCTAAGACCGGTGTCGGAATCGTACGGATGATGTTCAAAAAGAAGCGGAAGACGAAGTTGACGCTTTTATGGGTGACGATGTTCCTTGAGCATAGGACCATGAAGGGAAGGGATACCAAGGCACCGATGGCGGTGGCGATGAACATCATGGCAAATGTTTCCCAGATCAACGGAACGGCTGTCTTCCACATGTATCCTAGCCATAGATCCCATGTCGTCAGGTTGGTAAGACCGGTGGTCTGGGGACCGAACATCTGGCTTATCATGGAGAAGAAGGAGTCACCGCTGATACGGACTCTTTCGAACTGCATGAAGAAGAAGGAGATGACGGTGATGACAAAGATGATGAGGGATGCGACAAGCCCTTTTCCCTGAGGCTTCAGAAGGACGTTGTTTCCGGCATGGACCGGCGTATAGAAGAAGCGGAAGGGTTCAATCATGAAGCGGTTGTCCCTGAGTTCCTTCTTCGTTTCGGCAATCTTGGCGTTGAAACGAAGCTTGCAGGTATCAAGCTCGCCTTTGGATAGGCGACTGGCTGTCTTCTTGTCCACACCTTTGGATATCTCCTGAGCAGTCCTTTCCTGGATTTCCTTGCAGGCCTGTCTCTTCTGGTCTTTCAAAGAACGGATATCTTCCCGTTCCTTTTTCCAGAGCCTCTGGAATTCCTTCCTTCTTTCTGAAAAGGGTGCCTTGTAGATTCCGTAGCGTGGATCGATATAACCGGTATTTGCTGCCTCAGACATTTTCGCCTCCGAGGTTTTCGTCCTTGTTGAGCTTTCTTCCATAGATTCTCGTCAAGGCTTCATCGTCGAGTTCGTCCGGTTTTCCGTCGAAGACGATCTTGCCTGCCTTGATGCCGATGATCCTGGTCGCATATTTCTTGGAAAGGTCGACATGGTGCATGTTGGCAATCACGGTGATGCCAAGCTGTCTGTTGATCTTCTGGAAGTCATCCAGGACCTGGATGGAAGTAAGAGGATCCAAAGATGCCGTAGGCTCATCAGCCAAGATGATCTTTGGCTCCTGAGTCAATGCTCTGGCCAAGGCGACACGCTGCTGCTGACCGCCGGAAAGCTTGTCGGCACGGATGTAGGCCTTGTCGAGGATGCCCATGAGCTCCAGGTTCTTCAAGGCGAGGAGTTTCTCTTCCTTGGAATAGATACCGAAGAGAACTTCAAAGAAGTTGTGATATCCGACACGTCCGTTCAAGACGTTCTTATAGACACTGATTCTGGAAACCAGGTTGAAGGACTGGAAAATCATGCCGATTCCACGGCGAAGCTCCCTGAGTTCCTTTCCCTGGCACTGACTGACATTTTTCCCTTCGACAAAAAGGGTGCCCGACGAAATGTCGTGCATCCTGTTTATCGTTCGGAGCAATGTCGATTTTCCTGCACCGGAAAGGCCTATGATGCAGACGAATTCACCATCTTCAATCTTCAGATTGACATCATCCAGGCCTTTTGTTCCTTCCGGGTAGATTTTGCTGACATGTTCGAAACTGATCATAGATTCTGATTTACTTGCTGGTCAGGTTCTGGGAAGCCCATCTTTGGAACTCGATTTCATCATTGTAGTCAGAGTTCTTGGCATCGATGTAACCTGTGTGGGAATATAAGGAGAAGACGGCATTGGCATCACTGGCCTTTCCATCGCCATCGATATCATAGCAGCCGTTGGAATCCTTGTCGGCTTCCGTGCCTTTGCCGTTGTCACGAGGTTTGCCACCTTCGGTCATGATTTTCTTGAAGGCATTGGCAATGGCAGTCTTGGCTTCACTGTCGAGATTGGAACGGACGGCGACGCCATCGTTGAGGATACCCTGGGTCAAAGCGACGGTATAGGTATCGTCATAGACAGCCTTGAGGTTGGAAGCATTATAGTTCTTGGCCTGGTCGTTTCTGACATCCATGTAGCTCCAGAAGGCATCGATTTCGCCATTCTTGAGAGCGGTGAGGTTGTTTCCATAGGAACCTGCACTGACACTCTGGAATTGACCCTTGGCGGCATCCGGATTGCTTTTGACGGGTTTCATGCCGTTTGCCCATGCACCATTGTTGGTTTCCTGGGAGAAGGCGAAAAGCGGATAGGAATATCCAGCCGGAGATCCGACACCCTGGAGACCAATCTTCTTGCCGGCGAGTTCCTTGAGAGAAACCTTGCCATCACCATCGGTATCGAATTCAGTGACATTGCTTCTCATCATGATGCACTCGGCATAATAATAGGAGGCAACGCCATCGGCTTCGCCATAATATTTCCCAGGCTCATTCATGGCAACGAGCTGGAGGTCACGGGATTCCTTGCTGGTCTCATCCTTTCCAGTGGCGACATTTTCATGGATAACCTTGAAGCCAGAGCGGGAAGCTCTGAGGATCATGTCGACCTTGCCCTTGTTGGCAATCTCGGTCTGGGCATAGGCGCTGGCAGTGATGAAGGAAGCGTCGATGGAACCGGCAGCCAAGGCAAGACCATCGGCAGCGAAGGTGGTTCCGACGGAGATGGTGAAGGTATAGCCAGGGGCATACTTCTCAAGAATCGGTTTCAAGGTAGCGGCGTTGGCACTGAGATCGACTCCCTCACGGCTCGAGGTGAGCTGGATACGGATGTTCTTGGTGGAACCGGTGTTGGAGGAGCAACCGGCAAGAGCCGAGGTGCTGAGAAGAAGAGCGGCACAGAGCTTCGTAATTTTTTTCATAAAGATTTCAATCCTTTCTGACTGGACTTTCCAAAACAATATCCCTAGTCTTAATCTTTACGATATATAGTTTACGCCATTCCCATCGCTTTTTTTAAAATAATATCTAAAAGCAGTGATTTTATTACTGAATGTGTTTTCATCTTGCTATTTGTATGAAAAGGAACTATAGTAGATTCTCTTCCAAAGAGCGGGGAATAGTCAAACCCATCGCTTTGTCATGAACGACATCCTTTCTTCTTTATGATTTAACTTTGCCAAGGATGGATTTCCTTTACGGAAGATAATGAAGCCTGTATATTCTGGATGAGGAATCCTATATGGC
>JAJVUU010000105.1 GCA_021621525.1 Caryophanales bacterium | reverse complement strand
TGGTATGTGAGGCCTACAATGCCGACTTTGACGGTGACCAAATGGCCATCCACGTACCGCTTTCAGAAGAAGCCCAAGCAGAAGCTCGTATCTTGATGTTGGCTGCTGAGCACATCTTGAATCCGAAAGACGGGAAGCCAGTCGTTACCCCATCTCAGGATATGGTTTTGGGGAACTACTACCTCACTATGGAAGAAGCTGGTCGTGAAGGAGAAGGCATGGTCTTCAAAGATCGTGATGAAGCAGTGATGGCCTTTCGTAATGGCTATGTTCATTTGCATACACGTGTCGGAATTGCGACCGATAGCTTGGACAAACCATGGACAGAAGCGCAACAACACAAGATTCTCTTGACAACTGTTGGTAAGATCCTCTTTAACGATATCATGCCTGCAGAGCTTCCATACCTTCAAGAGCCAAACAATACCAACTTGACAGAAGGCGTTCCAGCTAAGTACTTCTTGGAGCCTGGTCAAGATGTGAAAGCGGCGATTGAGAAATTGGAATTGAACGTTCCATTCAAGAAGAAAAATCTTGGAAATATCATTGCGGAAATCTTCAAACGCTTCCGTACAACAGAAACTTCTGCTTTCTTGGACCGCTTGAAAGACTTGGGTTACCATCACTCAACCCTTGCTGGTTTGACAGTGGGGATTGCCGATATTCCGGTCGTTGAAGATAAGGCAGAAATCATTGAAGAATCTCACAAACGTGTGGAACAAATCACCAAACAATTCCGTCGTGGTTTGATCACAGATGACGAACGCTACAATGCCGTTACAGCTGAATGGCGTGCAGCCCGTGAGAAATTGGAAAAACGCTTGGTGGATAACCAAGATCCGAAGAACCCAATCGTTATGATGATGGACTCTGGAGCCCGTGGTAACATCTCAAACTTCTCGCAACTTGCCGGTATGCGTGGTTTGATGGCCGCTCCAAACGGACGGATCATGGAATTGCCAATCCTGTCAAACTTCCGCGAAGGTTTGTCAGTACTCGAAATGTTCTTCTCAACTCACGGTGCCCGTAAAGGGATGACCGATACGGCCCTTAAGACAGCCGACTCAGGTTACTTGACTCGTCGTTTGGTTGACGTTGCCCAAGACGTCATTATCCGTGAAGATGACTGTGGAACAGACCGTGGACTTGTGATCCGTGCCATTACTGATGGTAAGGAAATGATCGAGCCACTCGAAGAACGTTTGACTGGTCGTTATACCAAGAAATCTGTTAAACATCCTGAAACAGGTGAAGTGATCGTTGGTCCAGATACCTTGATTTCAGAAGACCTAGCACGTGAAATTGTCAATGCTGGTGTGGAAGAAGTCACTATCCGCTCTGTCTTTACATGTAACACCCGCCATGGTGTCTGCCGTCACTGTTATGGTATCAACTTGGCGACTGGTGATGCGGTTGAAGTGGGTGAAGCAGTTGGAACTATTGCTGCCCAATCTATCGGGGAACCTGGTACACAGTTGACCATGCGTACCTTCCACACGGGTGGGGTTGCCTCAAATACCGATATCACGCAAGGTCTTCCTCGTGTCCAAGAAATCTTTGAAGCCCGCAATCCAAAAGGGGAAGCGGTCATCACTGAGGTCAAAGGGGAAGTCACAGCGATCGAAGAAGATGCTTCTACACGTACCAAGAAAGTCTTTGTTAGTGGAGCAACTGGTGAGGGTGAATACGTTGTCCCTTACACTGCCCGCATGAAAGTCGAAGTGGGAGATCAAGTCTCTCGTGGTGAGGCTCTTACGGAAGGATCTATCCAACCAAAACGTCTCCTTGCCGTTCGTGATGTCTTGTCTGTTGAAACTTACCTTCTTGCAGAAGTACAAAAAGTATACCGTAGCCAAGGGGTAGAAATCGGCGACAAACACATCGAGGTAATGGTGCGTCAAATGATCCGTAAAGTACGTGTCATGGATCCAGGAGATACAGACCTTCTCATGGGTACTCTCATGGATATTACAGACTTTACAGATGCTAATAAGGATGTCCTTATCTCTGGTGGAGTTCCTGCGACTGCGCGTCCAGTTCTTATGGGAATCACCAAAGCCTCGCTTGAAACCAATAGTTTCTTGTCAGCGGCTTCCTTCCAGGAAACAACTCGTGTTCTTACTGACGCGGCGATCCGCGGTAAGAAAGACCATCTCCTTGGGCTCAAGGAAAATGTTATCATCGGTAAGATTATTCCTGCTGGTACAGGTATGGCTCGTTACCGTAACTTGGAACCACAAGCGATTAATGAAGTTGAAATCATCGAAGAAGTGCCATTAACAGATGGAACAGTCGATGAAGTTCAAACAGCTGAAGTCGTAGAAGAATAAGAAAATAAGTCGGAACTACAA
>JAJVUU010000039.1 GCA_021621525.1 Caryophanales bacterium | reverse complement strand
AAAGGGGAGTTAGTCGAGTCAAGTTTTTGGCCTGACTTTTCTAACAGCCCCTTTTTTCTCTCAGATTTTCTTGACTACAATGTAGTTTGCGATTATAATTTCCTCAAAGGAGGAATCTTGAAATGGCTGTAGTGTCAGTTAGAACAAACGAAGAAGAAACCAAACTTTTTAAAAGCTATTCTTCCCTTCATGGCATCTCGATTTCGGAAGCATATAAGCGTGCGCTGTTAGAAAAAATCGAAGATGAATTCGATGCGGCTGAAATGGCTGAAGAGGTGGAGAAGTTCAATAAGAATCCTAAGACGCATTCTTTGGATGAGCTGAGAAAAACATATGGTTTATAAAATTGAGTTTTCGGATGAAGCATTTAAAGAATTCGGAAAACTTGATAAATATACTCAAAAGTTGATAGATGCCTGGATTCGGAAACATCTCGAGTCAAATGAAAACCCAAGATCCATCGGAAAGCCTCTTGTAGGAAACAAATCCGGACAATGGCGTTATCGTATCGGCGATTTCCGACTGTTGTGTCTTATCAAGGACGATCGGCTTATTATTTTGGTAATCAAAATCGGGCATAGGCGGGATGTTTATAAATAAAGGAATAAAGTTCGGAAAAATTCTGCATTGCTCCACCAAAAAGATTTCCAAGCGAACCGGTATACGTTGATTGCAACGGATATCTAGGTGTCGCTCTGTTGGATAAAAAGAAATAGGAATATATGAAGGAGGAAATATATGAAAATCAGTAAAGTTGCGTTGATTGCCTCTGCGCTTGCATTGCTTTCGTCCTGTGGTGCGCCGACAGGAGGGACGATTGAAGTCAGCAGATTGGAGATTGCTTCCACAGATGGAAAAACGGATGCTACCATGGGATATTCTTCGACCTATGCCACCGTCTTCATCTATCAGAATGACAGAGGTGATACTCTTTATGCCAATGGGTATTATGGTATCGAGGATAAAACCATCAAGGTCTACCAAAGCCCTTATTCCCAGGATTATCAGTACTATGACTTTGCCGGCTTTGCCGGTTTCCTTGCCGAAGAAACGCGTGTTTTCGTTGACCTCGATCATCGTGTCGTCGATAATCAGGTGAAATGGTTGGAATACCAGTCTGACCGGACTCCGGAGAATTTTCAGCTGACATTCAAGCCAAAGTATACTTCCAAGGAAGTCTATGAAAAGGTAAAGAAGAACGGATATTATCATTTGTCCTATGGCGATTCCATCACTTTCGGAGTCACTGAAAACGGACTTGAGCTGCATTACTATTTTCAATATACGGAAGACCTTCTTTTGACTTATACATTGAAATAGACGGACCGGTTGTTTTCAAAAGAAATAGGCACGACATCAGTCGTGCCTATATTTTTTTACTTCTTCTGTCGTTGCGTGTGGTGACATCAGTGTCAGTTTGGATAGAAGCTGACCAAACTCTACGGATTCCCTAAGGGAATAGCCTCTGAGGAAATGATCGATGATACCGCTCGTCAAGGCGTCTCCACATCCGGTGGTGTTGACAAATTCGGTTTCTCGTTTTACCTGTACCGGTTCGATGATGTGCTCTTCATAGCCGATATGGATGTCATCTCCACCGGAAGAGAGGACGACGTTCTTCACACCTTTCTTCAGCAGTTCCTCGGTCATGGTGATGGGAGAAAGCGATTTTCCTGTCAAGGCCTCTGCTTCATGACTGTTTGCTTTGATCAGGTAGATTTTTGAAAGATGGTCTTTGAATTTGACGACTTTTTCCGGGCTGATGGCTTCGACGATGAATCTCTTCTGCGGGTAATTCTCAAAGAGAAAGTCGATGGCTTCCTTTGAAAGATTGGCATCCAGGGAAAGATATTCATGTCCTTTTATCAAGGCATCCAAGGATTTGATGTAATCCGGATTGATGGTCTCGATGATCCTGTTGTCACATAGAGCCAAGGCCATGTCATGGTTCGAATCATTGATGGCAAGATAGGAACCTGTCATGAGGTCGCTCTCCGGAGAGTGGATATGGATTCCCAAAGACAGCAAAGCTTCTTTCAGCTTGATGCCAAGGGAATCCTTTCCGATGGCGGTCACGAAATCGATGTGGTTTCCAAGCCTGGCAAGATTCTCGGCGATGTTCCTCATCACTCCGCCGAAGGAGATGCTGACGCTTCCGATATTGGAAACTCCGTCAATCAGTTTCTCATCGCTTGTTCCGATGTAATCGATGTTGGAGCCTCCAAAGAGGAGCATTGTATCAGACATGTTACTTTCTGAGCTTGGCGTATTCGACGGCAGCCAGTGCACCAAGTTTGGCATTGTTCATGATAAGGTGGATATTGGCTTCCAGACTCTTTCCGCCGGTAAGTTCGACGATCTTGGCAAGAAGGAACGGGGTTTCATCCTTCCCTCTGATGCCTTTGGCTTCCATTTCAGCGATGGCTTTGTCGATTTCGGCATTGATGTATTCGGCAGGAAGCGAATATTCTTCCGGAATCGGATTGGTGACAAGGACACCACCTTCAAGATGGTAGTCTCTCTTGGCTTTGACGATCTTGGCGATGTCAAGAGGAGTCTTGACGTTGTAGTCGACCTTGAAATCACTTGTTCTGGTAAAGAAGGCCGGAAGCTTGTCGGTATTGTATCCGAGAACCGGAACACCTTTGGTCTCAAGATATTCGAGGGTGAGTCCAAGGTCAAGGATGGCCTTCGGACCTGCACAGATGACAGTGACATCGGTCTTTCCGAGTTCATCGAGATCGGCAGAGATATCAAAGGTGACATTGGCTTTTCTATGAGCTCCGCCGATACCGCCGGTGACGAAGAATTCGATGCCGGCCATCTTGGCAAAGATCATGGTGGTTGCAACGGTCGTTGCACCCCACTTCTTCATTGCACAGATGACGGGAATGTCTCTTCTGGAGACCTTTTCGATGCCTTTGGTCTTGCCGAAGAGTTCGATTTCTTCCGGTGTCATACCGACAATCGGCTCTCCTTCGATGATGCCGATGGTGGCAGGGATGGCACCATTGTCACGGATGACCTTCTCGACACCGAGAGCGCATTCGACGTTCTTCGGATATGGCATGCCATGGGAAATGATGGTGGATTCCAGGGCGACGACAGGTCTTCCTTCTTCCAATGCTTTCTTTACTTCCGGATTGATTTTCATAAAACAGTACCTCTTTTTGCAATTCTTTGATTGCCTATAGATTATAAATCAAAACGAGAGTTGAGTATAGAGCCATATGAAGAAACATCTACCACTGGATGTTTCCGTCATACTTGGTCTTGCTTTGATCATTGGGAATGACGATGGTCTTTGCTATGGTTTCTGACAGGCTGGAAGAATAATAGATGATATCCTTTCCATCGCCAGTGGAGATGACACGTTTGAAGAAGTATGTAGCTTTATCCGTGTTGTCAGCAATGGAAAAGACGACATTTGAGGCAGACAATCCATTCGTGTCAGTATACTTTTTCAAATTATTCTATTGTTAAACGGGCATTTTTATAAAATGACTCTATATTCTCTGCTTATTAGAATGCCACTGAAAATGTCATTGTAAATAAACAAAAAGACGTCCCATCAAGGACGCCGTTTATACACGATACCTAAGTTTTTGTTGCAATCAACGTAACCGGTTCGCTTGGAAATCTTTTTGGTGGAGCTGAAGGGGATCGAACCCTCGACCTCCTCCATGCCATGGAGGCGCTCTCCCAATTGAGCTACAGCCCCAAAAGTTTTGCTTGAGCTTTCAAGCGAAGACTATTCTACTCTACTTGATATCAATAGTCAACGATTTTTTTCATTTGGGCTCCATAATGGATGGATTTTTCTTACAATGATGTCAGGAGAAAAGAAACATGGATGAGAACAACCAGAAGTCCCTTCCTCAGATGAAGGGTGAAATCAGTGATTTGAAGAAGAAACTAAGATTGGTCAAGGCCAGGATAGAACGGTATGACGATGCTCTTGGCGAGAAGGAAGACGAAATCCTGGAAAACAAGTTGAAGAAAGCCCGTGCCCAGAAGAGGGAAATCCTCAAACAACTGAAACCTTTGGAAGAAGAATATGACAAGATTCTGTCAGAGAAAGCGGATCTTTTCCATGAAGAACTGAATCTTCAGTATGCAAAGAATCTTGCCCAAGAATATGGAGCTTATCTTTCCAACAGGGCCGATAGAAGCTATGGCAGGTTTTACACTTATATCACGGCAAGAATCTGGGAGCCACAGAAGAGCACCTATTATTATCTTTGCCGTGCCTATATTGCCTTACGTCTCATCGAAAGCAAGAAATTCGTCAACAAGTATCTGAAGTTTTCGGATGAATTCCGTTTTTCTGCCGGAGTCCTTGCTGACCTTATTGAGACTGAACTTCAGCCCAACGATACGGCTTATGTACATCGTAGAATCGTCAAGAGAATCAAATGAGCCATTGGTCGGAACCTTATTTTGTCGCGCCCTGGAAGACCCTGTTAAGGACTTCTTCGGAGAATTCGTTGGAAGGCTTGTTGATGTGCGGTTTTCCGTCCGTTGCCTTCTCCAGCTGATCCTTGAAGACACAGGAGAGGACATCCATGGCAAGGTTTGCGATAGCTCCGTCGTTGTTGATGATGAGATCGGCATAGTTGCTTGACGGTTTGACGATCTCCTCATACATCGGAGCGACGGTGGTGATGTATTGGCTGACGATGTTTTCGTAGCTTCTCTTTCTTTCCGTATGGTCACGGATGAAGCGGCGCAGGAATCGGACTTCCGGTGTTGCCGTGATGAAAATCTTCAGATCGCCGAGCTCTCTCAATTGTTTGTCGACAAGAGCCATGATGCCTTCGACGATGACAAGCTTCTTTGGAACGATGTGTTCTGTCTTGTCACTTCGATTGTGGATGGTGAAATCATAGATGGGCTTATCGATGGGGATGTCATTCTTCAGATCCGAAATCTGTTTTCTCATCAGTTTCCAGTCGAATGCCTTGGGATGGTCATAGTTGACCTTGATTCTTTCTTCCATGGAGATATTGCTCTGGTCTTTATAGAAATCATCGATGGAGATTCTGGTGATTTCATCGGTGTTGAGATTTTTGATGACGCTGGTGGTGATATAGGATTTACCGGAAGATGAACCTCCGCCGACAAGAATGATTCTGGACATGGTACTACCTCTATATGAACATCTTTATTATAAAGGAAGCAAAGTGAAAAGGCATGGAAATATATCGATTTCCATGCCTTTGATTGACAAATAGGTCGCCTGTCCTGGATTTATCGACTGGTTTTAGCTTTCATGATGATAGGATGCTGAATGTCATCCTTGCTTTGCACTGAGAATGACATTCTTTTGTTTTACTGAATTCATTCTTTATGGGTATCAGCTCTGATCGCTTTTTTCAACGGATAGATATACTTCCAATTTCATATTCAGATATCAAATGTCAATAAAAAGGCTTCCGATATGGAAGCCTATAATATCTCTTAACGTCCGTATTTTTCGATGGAATCCTTCAAGAACTGCTTGACTTCATCGTTGAAATCGCTCTTCAGATAGCGGAATGTCCAGTTCTTTCCGGAAAGCTCTGCCGGAACATTCATCCTTGCTTCACCGTCGAAGCATGCGATATCGGCAAAGGGAATGATGGCAATCCTACAGGGAGAGGCATAGCATAGCTGGCATACGCTTCTGGTCAGGGCATCATTGTCTTCGTCGTGATAGTCAACGGCAAAGAGTTCACATTCCTTCTTCAAATCCTTTTTGAAGGTATCAAGGTCTGCCTTGGAAAGAGATTCGATATATCCTTTGATGGTATCGTTGTCATGGGTGCCGGTATAGCAGACATAGTTGTATTTTGACTGGGAAGGCTTGTGCTCGTTGTCATAATGCCCGTCAAAGGCAAATTCAAGCACCTTCATTCCTGGATATCCGGATTCCCTGAGAAGTTCTCTTACCTTGTCATCCATGAAGCCTAAGTCTTCAGCGATGATAGGAAGATTCTCCTTGCCACGGAACAAATCCATTCCCGGACCGTCAAGCCATTCACCGTTCCTTGCGTTTGTGGCACCATAGGGAATGGTGTAGTAAGCGGCAATTCCGCGGAAGTGATCGATTCTAAGGATGTCGAACAGTCTGAGATTGTTTTCGATGCGTCTGTTCCACCAGGCATAGCCGGTAGCCCTCATATAATCCCAGTCATAGATGGGGTTGCCCCACAGCTGACCATCGGCATTGAAGTAGTCCGGCGGACATCCGGCAACGATGGTAGGATTGTGGTTTCCGTCAAACCGGAACATCTCCGGGTATTTATAGGCTTCGACGGAATCCAAAGCCAGATACAAAGGCATATCGCCCATCAGACGGATGCCTTTCTCGTTGGCATATTTCTTCAGTGCATGGAATTCTTCAAGGAATTCATATTGTGTCCAGATGTAGAAGAGATATAGATCCCGATGGCTGGAGATGACCTTCTCTTCGAGCAGGGGCGTGTAATGTCTTTCATCCCATTCGTACCATGGGCGGAATCCATGAAGTTCCTTCATGGTCATGAAGAAGGCAAAATCACGGAATTCACCTTCCTTCTCGAAATTCAGGAATTCTTTGTCATACTTCGGGAAACGGTCGAAGGCTCTTTTTAGAAGCTTGATTCGTTTTTCAAAGAGCATTCCATAGGATACTCTTCTTTCGTCCGTGAAGAATTCACCAGACTCGACATCGGCATTCTTCAGCAATCCTTTGTTGATGAGGATGTCCAGGTCGATGAAGTAATAATTGAGACCGTTTGAAGAAGGGGATTGATAGGGTGAGTCACCGAAGCTTGTCACGTTGAGTGGAAGCATCTGCCAGATGTTCACATGGCATTGGGAAAGGAAATCAACAAAAGAGAAAGCTTCTTTTCCCAGGGTTCCGATGCCATGGTCGGAAGGAAGGCTGGAGACAGGAAGCAGTATTCCGTTTTCACGATTTTTTTTGTTCATTGGAGTGTACCTCTGAGATGTTGAATCTGTGTTCATTCTATAGGCTATGTAAGCGTTTTAAAAGAAGAAGGGGAAGAGCAAAAACAAATCATTTTACTTTTTTACAATTATGTGAAAAAGACTTTTCGGATTTATCGATATGTGTCAGGCAAAGATCGGGAAAGTCATGAAGAGCTTGACAAGAACGAAGAAAATCGGCATTCCGATGACGGAAAGGATGGTCGACAGCATGACGCTATCGCTTCCTATATAGGCCTGTTTGTTGTAGTTGACGCAGTATACGACGACGACGGCACTTGTCGGTGCGGCATTTCCGATGACCATGGCGGCAAGTTGGATTTCACTGAATTGGAAGACATGGGTAGCCTGCAAGAGCGTGCAGATGCCAAGGATGCAAAGCGGAATGGCAAAGGTTCTCAAGCCGGCGATGATCCAGGCATACTTGTTCTTGATTGCCGTAAGGAAGTTTGCTTCGCCAAGGGTGACACCCATCAGAAGCATCGCAAGAGGTGTGGCAAGATTGTTTCCGTATTGGAACACCTTATATAAGGCAGGAAGCGTCTTGTCGATTCTGGTGAACCCGTAGGTTGCATCTCCGACCTGTACCTGGAAGACGACGTTCTGGGTAGCCCAGATGATGAGACCTAGGAACATACAGATCATGACAGGGTTGACAAAGATGTTCTTCATGGTTTTGCCGAAGTTGTCCTTGGTGATCTTTTCACCGGTGATGGCAATATAAGAGTAGATATAGACGACGAGGCGGAAGGCGATGGACATCATGCTGGCAGGAATCAGAACGCCGGAATCCAGACCATATACGGCCTGTAGAATCGGCATGGAAAACAGCGTCAGCTGTCCGACAGCCATCAAGATGGAATAGATGGTCTTCTTTTCCTTGTCGAACTTGATGAAAATCAGGTTTCCCATAAGGATGAAGATCAGATAAAAGACGATATCAAAGACGAAGATGAGAATATTGGAAACGAAATCCGAAGAAGAGAAATCCGACATGAAGGCACAGAAGGCCATGCAGGGAATGGCAATCTTCATGACGATGGCATTCAAGACACTTTTTCCATGCTTTGAGATGATGTCCTTTTGCCGTAGGAAGAATCCTAGCAGGATGAATACAACCGATCCTAAGATGGCTCCAAGGAAATTCTGATCGGTCAATACTTGTTTGATGACATCCATACTATTTATATCCTCCTAAAAACAAGGAGTATTTTAATTTGATATTTCAGGAAAACAAGGGAGCGGACAAAAAACAGGACTTTTCTTCGTCTCAAAATATAGGTGTCTGTCCATGATTGCGCTTTCTTTTCTGGCACCAAAGACATGTCTGGATTTCGAGTCCGGAGGCATAAGTCATCTAGGAAGCCGAAAAGAAAATGCCTAGGCAATTTGCCTAGGCTTGATAAGGCTGATTTTTCTTTCGCGTTCCTAAGTCGACGAGGTAAAGGATTCCTGATATGAGAAGAAGCACGTTTCCGATGGCGCCGACGACGATGGATAGCACTGGAAAGAAGATGCTTCCTTTTTCTATGCTCTTGTCATAGGAAAGATACCCATATAAGGAAACACCGATGGAGCAGAATGAATCGAAGACAAGAATGCCGAACGTCAGTCTCGTGGTGGTCACGGTCAGGCTTACGGAAGCAAGGACGGCTTCGCTGTATTGCATATCGAAAGCTTCACAGAAGGCACGGGCATAGGCCTCGACATCAATACTCATGAAGATGATGAATCCGATGATATACCCGATACATAGAACAATCGACAGAATGAACGAAACCAAATAACATACTTTTGTTGCAGACTTCATAAAGATTTCCTCCGATTTGGAAATATTGTAGGAGGAAAAGGGATGGAAAGCAAATTATTTCGCAGCTGTCTTATCGGTGTCTTCTTCCTTGTTCTTGTCTGAATCTTCTATATTCTCCTTCTTTATGAAGATGGAGCCTAGGAAGTACTTCTTCATCTTTGGAGACCGCTCCATCAGGACGAAGATGAGCCTGTTGAAGATGAGTTCATAGATGGCACAGATGCAGGCTCCTTTCAGAAGGTTGAACGGGAAATAGATGATGAAGATCAAAAGGAAATAGACGTTTCCTTTTATGCCCATGCCGTTGAAGCCGTCGATGACAGACTGGACGGCCTGTGAATCAAAGCATGTGGTAAACGTTCCTGTCAGATAGGTCGGTGTGATGAACAGGGCGTTTAAAAGAGTCAACAGGGTCGCTACCAAGATGGTGATGAAGAGGTATCCAAGGATTCGAAACGGAAGACCTTTTTTAAAAAGTTTCAGAAGATGGCTTGCCAAGAACAAGGTTAAGACAAAGAATAATGATGTGACAAAGGCGGTGATGTTTCCGATGCCATATGCACCGGTCAGCCCGTGTACAGCCATGTCAAGAAGCGTCTTGAAGATGCTGACCATCAATCCTCCGCTCAGTCCATACATCGCATAGGCAATCAAGACGACGACATCCGAGAATTCAATCATCAGCCATGGTGCGGGCGGATATGGAATCCTTAGAAAAGCCATCAATACGAAGCCCAATGCAGAAAGCAAGGCAATCGTACATAGACGGGTGACGACTTCGGAACTGCTTCTTCTCATGATGTAAGGTCCTTTCTTCTCCAAGAAAAAATCCCGGAGACTCAGGCGCCTCAGGGATTTGGAATTCTTGTGATGCAAAAAAACCAGTCAGCCATTCTTTTATCCAGCCTTTACTGTCGCCTTTGGAATTTCACCAAATCATGGAACAAGTCCGCGCGGGGTATACCGCCGAGAAGGAATTTCACCTTTCCCTGAATCGCTACAAGGAAAATTATAGTGATTTTATCTTGGTTTGCAATATAAATGATGCTTATGAGTCTTTTGCGAGTGCTTTTTATAGTCTGTTTTGGTTAAAAAACAAAACTGCCGGCGAAGGTCAGAACGTTAGACTTTTTTTGTGTCATATTCTAGCAGTGTTGTTGTTTCAAGCTTGACAATCACACATTATTTTTTAATAATGTAATGTATGATTGTCGTTATGAGGTAAAAAGTATGACTGCCAGGGAGAAAATCGAAGATTTATTGGAAACATCGAAGGATGGCTCGATCACCGTAGCTCGGGTGACGGAAGCCGGATTGCACCGCAGTGTTTTACAGGAATTTGTCAAAAGCGGCGAGATATACCGTTTTGGACGTGGCCTATATGTACAAAACAACGCTTGGGAGGATGATTTTTGCCTATTGCAGCGCAAATATGGTAGGGGAATTTATTCTCACGAAACCGCTTTGTATCTGCTGGGCTATTCTGACCGAACTCCTGCGAAATATACGATGACCTTTCCTAAGGGCTATAATGCACCATCCTTGAAGCAGGCAAATTTAATTGTCAAGCGCGTAGTTCCGAAGAACTATGAGTCTGGCAAAATCAAAATCGAATCCCCGTCGGGCAATCCAATCTGTGTTTATGATTTGGAACGGACGCTATGCGACATCCTGCGCGGCAGCGACGTTGACGTTCAAATCGTTGTAGAAGCTATGAAACGCTACGCAATGTCCAAGAACAAAAACATTCATAAATTGATGACGTATGCAGAATTGCTTCGTGTGAAGCCTAAGGTGTTGCGCTACATGGAGGTTTTGCTATGAACACAAAAAATTCAATGCAACTGAAAGCCATCATCAAGAACAAAGCATTGGAGAAACATATTTCGGCTCAGCTTGTCATGCAGAACTATATGCTGGAACGGCTGCTGGAACGAATCTCAATTTCGCCATACAAAAGCAAGGTATAATCATGGAATTGTGTTTGCGTTTGTCATATCGTTTTTTACGGCATCTCTCATCGCATTGAATACCGAATTATAGTGATTTTATCTTGGTTTGCAATATAATTGAAATATGAATCTACAGGTAAGAGTCCTTTCCATCGATAAAATCAAGGAAAAGGAAGAACAGCTTCTTTCTTATGTTTCGCCGGAAAGAAGAGAGAAGGCCATGGGCATGCTTTTACAGGAGAAGAGACTTCAGGAGATAGGATCAGGTTATTTTTTGAAGCGATACCTCCCAGGTGACCGGATGTTGTCATACACGAAATATCACAAGCCTGTGATGGATGGCATCTACTTCAACCTGTCCCATTCCTGCTCCTATGTTGCTTTCTTTGTCTCTGATGCTCCATGTGGAATCGACATTGAAAAAATAAGAGAGCATCGACAAAAACTGATTCCGTATGCCTTCAGTGAGAAAGAAGCTGGTCTTATTCATGATGATCAGGACTTCTTCCTTTTCTGGACCAGGAAGGAAGCCTTGTCAAAGGCAAGTGGACTGGGTCTCATCGGCAATGACATCAAGGCAGTTCCCTCTTTGGAGGGAAACGTTTCCTATCAAGAAGAAACCTATCAGGTGAAGAGTCTTGTCATTCATGGCTATGCCCTATCTATCGCTTTGAAGACAGATGAAAACATCGATAAAGTGAAGCTCATCGAGGAAGAAGTAACATTGTGATTTTTTGAAATCAGAAAGCCCAGTCTCCATCCTTGAAGATGAGGACTTCGCTTCCGTCTTCCCTGGTGCCTTTGATTTCCATGTCCTTGCTTCCGATCATGAAGTCGACATGGGAGAGGGAATAGTTGATGCCAAAACCACGGATCTGTTCATCCGTGTATTTTTCAAAATCCGGATAGAGGTTGCTGAATCCTGTTCCTAAGGCAAGGTGGCAGGCCGCATTCTCATCATAGAGCGTGTTGAAGAAAAGAATATCGGTAAGATTGATGGGAGAATGATAAGGAACAAGTGCGCATTCTCCCAAGTAGGCACTTCCTTCATCCAGATGAAGAATGGATTCCAGTGCTTCCTGCCCTTTTTCGGCATGGACTTCCACGGCTTTTCCTTCATGGAAACGGATGGAGAAGTTCTCGATCATCTGTCCCTGATAGCAAAGCGGCTTGGTCGCATAGACGATGCCTTCAGCCTCCCCTTTCTTTGGGGAAGTGAAACATTCCTCGCTTGGAATGTTAGGAGAATAGACGACACCTTCCAGGGTCTTTTCATCACCGCCTTCAAAGCGTACCCCGGGAATCAATGAAACCCAGAAGTCGGTTCCGTTGGAAGAATGATAGGTGAGCTTCTTCAATCGCAGGGAATTGAGATAAGCACATCTCTTCTTCAGATCTTCATTATGCCTCTTCCAGTTTTCGATGCCGTTTCCATCCAGTGCCCTCGAGGTATAGAGAATCTTCTCCCATAAGGCTTCGATGGCTTCTTCATCAGGAAGGCCAGGGAAGATCTTCTTTGCCCATGGAAGCGATGGAACACCCGCGATGACCCACTGGAAATGATTCTCCCTTTGGTCACGGTATTTTCCTAGGATGGCATGTCTGGCCTTGCGGATTCTGGCTGCTTTGGCATTGTCCAGTCCGTTCTGGCCATCGGGATCGTCCCCGTCAAGCCAGATGAGGACAGGTAGCTTCTCAAGCATGAATCGATGTGCTTCCTCTTCAAAGAGAGGTACCTCTTTGAGTGCTTCTTCATCGGCATAGCGATTGTCGACGAGGTCAAGTTTGGCCGATTGCCAGTGGATGAAGACTCTTTTTGCACCGGCCTTGTAGCATTCCTTGGCCACGATGGCGGCAAAGTCTTCTTCAAAGACTCCGGTGCGGATGACGACATACTGTCCCTTCTGGACGTTGGCTCCGGTCCTGACGATCAGTTCAGCGTATTTTTCGATGATTTCCTGCTTCATTTTTCTTTCCTTTCAAAAAAGCCCATCCAGAGGATGGACAATCGGCTACTTTGACAATGCTGCAGTGATGGCTCTTTCTTCCTTGGAGACTTTGTTCAGGGAATAGCGGATGCCGTATTTTCCGCAGATTTCCTTGATGGTATCCTTGGAGCGGAAGGAAGAATCCGAATCGCATTCAAGCTCATAGTCGACATGGTTTCCATAGGTATTCTGGGAGATATCGACCTTGGTATTCTTGTATTCGATGTGTCTTCTGGCAGTGGTCAGAGTGGCAAGGACGTGAAGCTTTCCGGAATCGATCTGAAGAATATCCAGGAAGTTCTTGATGTCACCTTCCGGGAAGATGTTGTGGTCGATCAGATCCTCAGCCTGTCTGTCGCTGAGATTCTGGTTCTTTTCAAGAAGACCTTCGCTTAACGGAGCCTTCATGGTGAAGACGAACTTCTTATCGGTTTCACGGATGCGAAGAATCATTCCATATTTCTTCAGAATCTGATCGTTGCTGTCGAAATAATAATTGGTCTGCTTGGTACGTTCTTCAGGGAACTTCAGGCCCTTGACGAGCTTGTCATAGTTTTCCTTGGAGAGAAGGACCTTTGCTTCAATTTCAATGTTTGTGCTTGACATATTTGAAACCTCTTTTTTAACGCTAATATGATACAATAAAGCGAGGAAAATAAAAAGAGATAGCACTCGATGAAACCAACCCATTTCATAATATATTCCAAGTGGATGGAGAACAATGCCGCGTTGTCAAGGAACATTGTCGCCGCCCTTGAAAAAAACGGCTTCGTCCAAGACGAAGCAAACCCTAGACTTGTCATCATCCTAGGCGGTGATGGTTCTTTTCTGAGAGCGGTCCATGATAGGATGGCATCCTTGGACGGTGTCCGTTATCTTCTTTTCAACACCGGACATCTTGGCTTCTATTCCGATTATTCCATCGGAGAGGAAGAAGCCTTCATCCGGGACATCCTGAATGAGGAAGGGGTTATTGATTTGCTTCCCCTATATGAAATCAACATCGATGGGAAGGAATTCCGTTGTATCAACGATCTTGCCATCCAATCCGGGGAGACCGTCTTCATGGATGCCTATGTCGACGGAGAACTTCTGACGGACAACCGGTGCAACGGCATTGTCGTCTCTACGCCATGTGGTTCTTCAGGCTTTCTTTCAAGCCTTGGTTCTCCACTGGTCCTTGATAACACCTCAGACATCTATCAGTTCAGCATCCTGGCTCCCTGCAGGAACAGGCTCTATGTGAATCCGATTGCCAAGGCCATCCTCTCAGGAAGGCAAAAGCTTCAGATCCATATCCGTGACGCAGAGAAAACCATGGTCTATATCGATGGTGAACATAAGCAGGAATTCATCGGACAGGATTTCACTTTCACCCATCAGGGAAATGAATCTGTCTCTCTTCTTCATCTTCGAAAGTCGTCTCAGATCGTAAGGCTCAGAAAGAATCTTTCTGGAAAGGAATCATAAATTATGGATATGTCTGTCATCATCTCCGTTTTCGTGGTCGCTGGTATAACCGTTGTCGCTTTGATCGTCTTTTTTGTCATCAAAACAATCCGTCTTTCCAAAATCCGCAAATCGGATGAGGAAGCCAATGAGAGGGTCGAACAGAGTGCAGGGAATCTTTCCACCTGCTTCGGTGGAAACGACAACATCGTCTCAATCTCCCAGCAGGGAAGCAGAGTCACCGTCCTTCTTAAAAATCCGGAACTCATCGACAAGGAGGCCATCAGCAAGGAGCTTTCTTCTGTCATGTATATGGGAAGCAAGGTCGTCTTTGTCATCGGCTCCAAAAGTGAAGAGTTCTCCAGACTCCTGAAAGAAAACATCGATAAGCAGAAATAAAAAGCACTTTGGATATTTCATATACGTAAAAAGCCATCCTCCCATTGAATCTGGGAAGATGGCTTATTTCAGTCTTTGAGAATGCCTAAGTCGTAAAGGTCGTCTTCAAGTTCCTGCTTCGGAAGCCCCATGATGGTATACATATCACCTTGGAGTATCTTTGAGTTGATGAAGTCGGTATCCTGAACGCCATAACCGCCGGCCTTGTCATAGGGGGAACCGGTATCGAGATACATCTCGATTTCGGCATCGGCCATCTTCTCGATGAAGAGCCTGGCAACGACGACACGATGACGCAATTCGGTTTCACCTTTGAAGATGGAATAGGCAGTGACGATTTCGTGGGTGTTTCCGGAAAGCTCACGAAGCATCCTCATGGCATCGTCGTGGTCCTTTGGCTTGCCGAGCTGTTCTCCCTTGTAGGAGACCATGGTATCGGAAGAGATGATGATGTCAGAAGGATGATCCTTTGCTACGGTAAGACCCTTGCCTCTGGCTTCTTCAAGGCAGAGTGCCTTCAAATCATCTTCATGGATTTTTCTTTCGTCGAAGCTGGAGGGAATGCAGACGAAGGGAGTGTCTCCCAGAATCTCTTTGAGGATTTCCTTCCTTCTTGGTGACTGACTGGCAAGGATGATCATTGGATGGCTACCTCCTTGTCATAGGTCAGGATGACAGGAATGACCATCGGATTGCGATGGGACTCCCTGTAAAGGAAGTGGCTTGTGGTAGCCTTGATGGTGTTCTTGATATCCATGTATGTGACTTTCCTGTCGGAGGTGAGGAGCTTGGTGATGTCGAGGGCAATGAGCTCGCCTGCCTTCTTCTGGAGGCCCTTCTTGTTGGAGGAGATGAATCCTTTTGATTCGACTACCGGAGTCGCAATCAGTGCATTCTTCTTCGGGTCGATGACGACGAAGACGGAAACCATGCCTTCGTTGATCAGAGTCGAACGATCCTTGATGACGCTGGTAGAGATGCCGACAGGGGACTTTCCGTCGATGTAGATGCTGTCTGCATGGACGCTTCCGCCTCTGGTCACCTTGTGGTTGATGAGGTTGAGGACGTCTCCGTTTTCACAGACGAAGGTATGATCCTGCGGAAGCCCGCATTCCACACCGATTCTGGCATGGAGCTTGAGCATTCTGTATTCGCCATGGACAGGCATGAAATATTTCGGCCTGGCAAGCTTCTGGAGGAGTCTCATTTCCTGTCTGGAGGCATGTCCGGAAGCGTGCAGATTGGTGAAGGCTGAATTGGTGATGACTTCGGCACCTAGCCTTGTCAGCTGGTTGACGAGGGCGTTGATGCTTCCAGTATTGCCTGGAATGGCACTGGAAGAGAAGACGACCGTATCTCCGGGAATGATGTGGATGAAACGGTGATCGCCTCTGGCGATACGGGATAAGACGGCCATCGGTTCACCCTGGGTACCAGTGCAAAGGATGGTGATCTTGTCCGGCGGAGTGGTTTTGAGTTCTTCCGGCCTGGCAAGATATTCGTCCGGACAATGGATGTATCCGAATTCCCTGGCTGCATCGATGTTGGATTCCATGGAGCGACCGAAGATGAAGATTTTTCTCTTGAAACGGATGGAGGTTTCGATGATCTGTTCGATACGGGAGATGTTGGATGCGAAGGTGGAGATGATGAGACGTCCATTGGCTTCATTGAACACATCGACGATTCCTCGCAAGACGGTATGCTCGGAATTGGTGTAGCCTTCCTTTTCGGCATTGGTCGAATCGGCCATCAGCAAGTCGATTCCCCTGTCACCGAAATGGACAAGCTTGGATATGTCGAAGTCATGGTCGACAGGAGTGAGGTCAATCTTGAAGTCACCGGATTCGACGATGGTTCCCTGCGGAGTGGTGATGCAGAGACCGAAGGAATCAGGAATGGAATGTGTGACGTGATAGAATTCGACGGTGAAATCACCGAATTTGATGACATCATCCTCATCGTATTCCTTGATGGGTGTCTTGGTGGGAATCCTTGCATCTTCCAGCTTGTGGCGGATCAAGGCACAGGCAATCTTAGGAGCATAGACGACAGGAATGTTGATCTGCTTGAGAATAAAAGGAATGCCACCGATATGGTCTTCGTGTCCATGGGTGATGACAAGACCTTTGATTTTGTTCTGGTTTTCGACCAGATGCGTAAAATCAGGGATGACATAGTCGATTCCTGGCATGGAATCATCCGGGAACATGACACCGCAGTCAATGATGAGAATGCTGTTGTCATTCTCGATGCAGTAGATGTTCTTGCCGACCTCGCCGAGACCGCCTAAGGCATAGATTTGTACAGGAGATGTGATTTTTTTGTTTTCAGACATAGTAGTACCTCAAATAAAAATGTGAAATGATAAAATTCCAATCAAAAAAAGTATTATTGACTTTATTTTATAAAAAACAGAGCAACATGTAAACCTTTGTTCTTCGAAAACGCTTTATTCAATCATGACAGCATCCGGATCGACGTGGAACGGATCCTTCTTGTCGATTTTATCGATGTAGAGGACCCCGTCCAGATGGTCATATTCATGCTGGAAACAGATGGCAGGATATCCGGACAGGCGAAGTCTGACATTCTTGTCGGATAAGACATCATAGGCTTCGATGGTGACTTTGAAATAGCGATAGACAAGGCCAGGTACATCCTTGGGAACGCTAAGACAGCCTTCGCCATTGGCAAGGGCAGCCTTCTTTACGGAAGAGGAGACAATCTTTGGATTGACAAGTCCGTATTCATAGTGCTTGTCATTGTCATCCATGCAGATGGCAAAGAAACGCTTGGATATGCCGATCTGGGGAGCGGCGATGCCGATACCGGCACGGATGTGGTGCTCCTTGGCAAATTTGTCGTCTTGGGATAGTTTCAGATATTCGACCATATCCAAGACGGTCTGCCTGATTTCATCTGAAATCGGAAAAGATACTTCTTTGGCTTTCTGATGAACCACTGGGTCATCGACGGTATAGATTTTAAATAATTTCATACTGGAAATAATTATAGCAAAATTTTTGAATTTGATATGCAATATCCTTATAATTATTTTGCTATGGAAGAAATCGAATTCATGAATGAGGAAT
>JAJVUU010000038.1 GCA_021621525.1 Caryophanales bacterium | reverse complement strand
GAAAGACATGTGTACTGCAGCAACATTTCAAAGTAAGGACTTCTATTTTGGAAGAAACCTGGATTACGAACGTTCCTATGGTGAAGAAGTCGTCATCGTTCCAAGAGGATATCCGATGAAATTCAGACATCTTCCAGCAAGGAAAAACTATGCCATCATCGGCATGGCTCACGTCGAAAACGACTATCCGTTGTTTTACGATGCCATGAACGAGCACGGACTTTGCCTTGCCGGTCTCAATTTTGTCGGAAACGCCTATTACCCGGATTGCCGGAAGGGAAAGGAAAATGTCGCCCAATACGAATTTATCTGCTATGTCCTGAGGAACTTCACCTCCGTAGATGAGTTCCTCTCTTCCTCAAAGGACCTTGCCATCACAAACACCCCCTTTGACAGCCGCTTCCCACCAAGTCAGCTTCATTACCTCCTTGCTGACAAAAACGACTGCATTGTCATCGAACAGGGAAAAGACGGAATGCATATCTACCATAATCCAGTCGGTGTGCTCACCAACAATCCGCCTTTTGATAAAATGCTGTTCAACTTGAGAAACTATCGTCATCTTTCCAACGAAGACAAAGGCAACTGCTTCCTAAAGAATGTTCCGCTTGAAGCTTATTCCAGAGGCATGGGCGCCATCGGGTTGCCAGGGGACCTTTCTTCTATGTCAAGGTTCGTAAAAGTCGCCTTCGTCCGCAACAATTCCGTGTGTGAAAAAGATGAAGTCTCTTCCGTATCCCAATTCTTCCACATCCTTGAAAGCGTCGAACAGCAAAAAGGCTGCTGCAAATTGGGGGAAGACACCTATGAAATCACTTTGTATTCATCCTGCATGAACGCCGATCAGAAAATCTATTACTACCGAACTTATGACAACAGGCATATCCATGCCATTCACATGGATAAAGCAGACCTCGATTCCAGGGTTCTCTATCGCTATCCATTGATAGAAAAAGAGGTCTTCGAAAACCAAAACTGAAGTTCCTTTGGCGACATCCCGATGTCGCCTTTTTGTGTGATAGGCCTTTCACGTGCCTTCCTCAAGGGAAGCAAGCTGATCCTCCTTGACGAGCCTACCAGCAACGTCGATGCCATCAATGAAGGAATCATTTTGAAATCGCTGGCAGAGCAAAAGAAGAAAGTCGGCATCATCCTTGTCTCACACAGGGAATCCACGATGGCTATCGCAGACAGGGTTTACCACTTTGAAGATGGAGTCCTCTCTCCTATCCAGGCATAGGAAAGCAAGGTAGAGACCATCGGCTGATGCCATCTTACTTCAACAAGGATAACTTTAAATCGACACAAAAAACGGAGTCTGCTTCATTACATCGCAGGCTCCGTTTTTTGATGATCGTTTCTTAAACAGATTTACTTGGCTTCCCAGTCGTAGGTGACTGCTTCGGGAAGGAAGGAATTCTTATGTCCGCAGACAGGGCAGACAGGAAGAGGATTCTTTCCGATGTGGATATGTCCGCAGACCTGGCACTTCCAGACGACGAGGACACCTTCCTTGATGACAGCCTTCTCTCCGCCAAGCTGGGCAAGAAGAGATTTGTATCTGGCTTCATGTCTTGCTTCGATAGCACCGACAAGTTCCATCTTGGCTGCAATCTCGGCAAAGCCTTCTTCCCTGGCAGTCTTGGCCATCTCAGGATACATGCTGGTATGTTCATAGTTTTCACCGCTTGCGGCATCCTTGAGATTCTCTTCGGTAGTCGGGATAGCTCCGCCATGCAGATACTTGAACCAAAGTTCGGCATGCTCATTTTCATTTCTGCTGGTTTCCATGAAAAGCTCATAGAAATCCTGTCTTCCTTCCTTCTTGGCAACAGATGCATAATACTCATACTTGGTATGAGCCTGGCTCTCGCCGGCAAAGGCAGCCTTGAGATTCTCTTCGGTCTTGCTGCCCTTCAGTTTTTTGAAATCAGCTTCAGTCATATTTTATTTCCTCCAATATGTTGCTTCTATTTTAATCCATCAAATCCATGTTTGCCAACACTAATGCTCACGGCAAAACCATGGATATCTGAAAATTCGGATTTGACCTTGAAAAGCCATTCAAAGCCATAGGCTTCATCAAAAGATAAGTTCGACATCCTTTTGAAGAAGTTCGAGATATCTTGTCTTGATCTCTGCCGACTTTCTCCTGGCAAGATATACCTTTCCCCGTTGAAGAGGTGAATCATGCAGTCGTTATCGATATCCGTGATGAACCTGTCTGATATTTCCTTGTTGATCTTCTTTCCATAGCCATGAAGGTTCTTGTCCTGTTTGCTGGTGGTAAGAGTCAGCCTTTCTTCAGCCGATACATCCAGAGATACCGGATTTTCGACACGGACAAGAAAACAGGGTCCCTTATAGGTGATTTCGACTTTGATGAAGGCATCTCCGGTCCAGTACTACAATGCCAGAATGATTTCCACGAGGGTTCTCTACTATGTCATCTGCAACCATTCCGCAGCCATGAACGGCATCACCAGCGACACCATCATCGTCCCTCTTACGCCTTGGTGGGAAGCCTTGCTCAATGCCCTTTGGATTACGGCCTTGGTCTTATGCATTCTTTTCTTCTCTATGATGATTCTTTCGATCATCTTCCGACATGAAGAGGAAAACAGCACAAAGATTGAAATCATCTCTTGGAAGACTGCCCGATAGGGCAGTCTTCCATTGCAAAAGAAGAACATTTTCCTCAGAAAGAAAGACATTGTTTGCTATAAAGAAAAAAAGGAGGCGCTTATGAAAAAAACAACCATATTGAGAATCATTTCTTTGCTGATGTTGACTTCCTGCGGCAGCGGAGCCGAAATCAAACAACCTATCGGTGACGGAAGCAAGCAGGATGATGACGTCTGTCTTCGCTATTCTATGCCATCAACCATCAAAAGTGGAGACAAGATCACTTTCAGCATTCAAATGGAAAAAGATGCGCCTCAGGAAGAAGTCCTTCTTGGTCTATCCAGGCAGGACCCGCTTTTTAGCGATGCCTATACGGAAAACATCCTCTTTTCCGTTCCTGGCGACGTCCTAGCCAAAACCATCAATGGCCAAAGCTATAAAGTCGAACATGTATTCAAAGACGTTTCCTCCTACTTTGAGAAGACGACGGACAAAGGAAGCTTCTTTTTTGTCTTCCACCGGAAAGACTGGAGCAAAAGCGATGTCACTTCCTATTCATCGACGTCCTTTGACTATAGTTTCGATGGAGAGAAGGTGCAACTGTTCTTTGATTGAGACAAGCTGGTTTTTAAAAACAAAAGTCCCTTCTATAAAATCAATCGAAATCAACTGTTTTCTATAATTTCAGTTTCTTTTTCTTTGCCTGTAAAAGAAAAAGCAGGCAAGGAAAAGACTCAGGCCTAGATAAAGGAAGATCGTAAGAAGACCATATCCTGCTACATTATCAAACACATAAGGGCTTCCGTCGCTATGATTTGCCCCTACGACAATCCTTCCTATATATACGCTGGGATAAAAAGGAAGGACTCTGCAGAAAATCTCAAAGTCCCCCATCATATCTAACGGCATATAGCATCCGCCAAGCATGCCACCTAAGGTGATGAAGACGGACGTGATGCCAGGAGCAGCCTTGTCATTCAGGGAAGAACCGATGAAGATTCCCATCGACAAAGAAAAAAGAAGGAGTGGTAGCTGACTTACGACAAGCAATACTGAAGACAAAAAGGAAAAATAGGTTTCTTTGGTAAAGACAGAAAGCAAGAAGCCGACGAAAAGAAGCAAAACGCTTTGCAGGATGCCAATCAAAAGACCAAGAATCAGGTATCCTGATAGGAATTCGACGTTCTTCATCGGAGATACATATAATCTTCTTAAAAACGAAGTCGTCCTATCCTTGCTGACCAGAAGGGAAAGAAGAAGCATGACAAAAAGATAAGAAAACATCACCATTCCCGGAAGAAGGTTACGGGCTTCGAACTGCATCGTGCTGCCACCGGTAAAATGATTGATGAGAAAGAAAAGAAGGACCATCAGAATCGGAAAGGCCAAAGCGAAGATATAGATGAGAGGATCCCTTATCATCTCCAACAGATTCCTTTTCAGGAAAACCCATGTTCGTTTCACCTGTCCTCTCCTTCGACCAATGACAGGAAAGCTTCTTCCAATGTCGATGCCTTTTCTTTCATTTTGATTTCTTGTACACTCCCCTGGGATAAGATTCTACCTTTGGAAAGGATGGCAACTTTATCCGATAGTGCCTCCATTTCCTCTAAGTAATGGGAGGTGAGAAGAATCGTCATCCCGTGTTTGAGCCTTTCAAGGATTTTCCAAAGCTGCCTTCTGGAAATGACATCCAGACCCAAAGTCGGTTCATCAAGGAAAAGGACTTTCGGCCTAGATACCAAGGCGATGGCAAGAGACAGCCTTCTTTGAAATCCACCGGAAAGATGTTTCAACTTCTTGTTGAGGACATCTTGCAACGAAAACATCGTGACGAGCTCTTTGAGATATTCTTCATCTCTTTTGGAATAGATATCCATGAAGAACCTCAGATTCTCGATGACGTCAAGATTCACGCATAGCGCCGTCTCCTGTGGAGACAGGTTGATGAGGGAATGGATTTTCGATATATCCTTATCGATGTCATAACCACATATATGGACCTTCCCCTCATCCTTTGGACACAATCCGGAGAGAATCTTGATCAACGTCGTCTTTCCTGCTCCGTTGACGCCGAGAAGACCAAACAGCATATTCTCTCCGATGGAAAGGCTGACATCCTTCAAGGCATAGACATCCTTATACTTCTTTACGACATGTTCAATTTCGATGACATCATTTTCCATGATAGAAATTCCTCAATGCTTCAAAGTTCTCTTCCAAAAGTTGATATGCCTCCTCCAAAGACAGGCTGGCAAAACAGCTACGCAACTGAAAAGCGATGCCTGTTGCAAAAATCCACGTCTGGATAAAGAAGGATCTGGCAGCCTCGTTGCTGAGATGACCACGCAAGGCAATCTGTGAAACAATATTGTCATTGAAGGATTTATCTTCCTGATTATCCTTATATGGATGACTTACAAAAATATAGTCATATAAAGAAGGATATTCAAAGCAGAATTTCAAATAAGACTTTGTATATTCCATATACAGGTTCTTGTCCTGTCTCTTTTCCTTCTCGATATAGGAATAATACTTTCTTCTGACATAAAGAAGAAGTTCATCATTGAACTCATCCATATCCGAAAAAGAATCATAGATAGGCTGTGTGGAACAGTGAAGTTCCTTAGCCAGGCTTCTTTCATTAAGTTTCTTTTCTCCGTCCTTCATCAGGATCTGATATCCTGCTTCCAGGATTCTATCCTTCGTAATGTTCTTCGTGGCAGGCATGTTCCTCCAAAGATAACGTTTGTTATCTATCAAAAATTATATGCTATTGCTTCTTCTTTTGCAAGCGATCTAAAATAGGTGCATGAACTATCGTGAACTGCTGGAGAGAAACAAAGACACTCCCGTTTTGAAGCTTGCCATCGCCGAATTCGTATCTTCCTTCATCCAAAAAGACAGCCCAGACTTTCAATGCCTATGTGAACTGAGCTATGAAACCTATCTGAAGATAGAATCCCTTTATCTTGAAGAAGCTGTGAAGCTAGTCGTCAAGGCCTACCATGACGGACTTGGGTTTGACTTGATGACCGATACAAGGAAGTTATATGACATGTATTCGGAGATATTGTTTTCCGAATGAGTCATCATAGAATTACCCTATTTCTTTCAGTTTGATTGCAATCTCAAGCGATTCTCCATACAAAGAGAGCCGTATCATGGATATCGATGTCTTCTGGAGTGATATCCATCTCAGGACTTGCCTCTTCATTGATCGACATGCATCGGATTCTCGTATCAGAACAGATTTTATTTGGATTAAAGCTATAATCGACACTTTCCAACCCGCCAAGACTTTCTCCGGTTGCCTTAAGAATAACCTCCGCTTTTCTTCTTGCATCCTTGCAGGCTGATGCAAGTACTTCCTCGAAGACGGACTCCTTGTCTTTCAAGACAAAGGAGAGATTGATTTCCGGATTTGCATCACTCTTCCTGATGGCAGCCATCACTTTGGAAAGAACCTTCATATCCAAATCAAAATTCAGCGTAAGCAATTGATTGACATGATATCCGCGGAAGGTCTTTTTCTGGTTCTCATATCCATACTCTGCATCGCAGTCAAAGGAAGATGTCTTGATATCATCCTTGGCAATACCGGCTTCAGCCAAAAAAGCCGTGATGGATGAAACCTTCCTCACCAAGCCTCCCATCGCCTTTTCATATTCCATATCCAAGTCACTGACTTCCATCCGAATCGATATCGTATCCGGACGTCTTTGCACTCTTCCAAATCCTCTTATGGTGATTGTTCTCATATTTGCTTCCTCCTTTTATAGAATAAAGGAATGAAGCAATCAAAAGGTCGTTTAGGAAGCGACATTTTCATATATCAGGACTGATAACATGATAAACATGCACAAAAAATGGTGACCCCGAAGAGATTCGAACTCTTGACCCTCTGATTCGAAGTCAGGTACTCTATCCAGCTGAGCTACGGGGCCAGCCACCACTATTATAGTTTTCCGTGAAGTAGAATCCAAACATATTTTCTCCACCATATTTCATTTATCGGAAAAAAGAAGTATCATTATGCCATGATTCAAAAATACAACAAAGATCTGGATTATTCCTACACCGAAGGTTTCTTTCCTACCTTCGAACTCATCAAAAACAAGAAAGAACAGGTAAAGGCCGTCTATGTCCATTCCGACAGCATCGGCACTCCTGGATATGAAAAGCTGACCAAACTTTTAAGAAAGGATCAAATCATCCAATCCGACAAAGCCTTCAATAAGATTGCAAGCAAGGAAAACGCCCATGTTTTGGGTGTCTTTGAGAAATTTGAGACAAAGCTGAATGCAAATGAAAACCACCTTGTCATGGTCAATCCAAGCGATATGGGAAATCTAGGCAATGCAATGAGAACCCTTCTTGCCTTTGGCTATCATGACCTTGCCCTGATCAAACCTTGTGCTGACAGATTCAACCCTAAGGCCGTCCGGGCCAGCATGGGTGCCTTGTTCAAGATTCGCATCGAAGAGTTTTCTTCCTTCGATGACTACATCAATAAATATCCAAGAGAATATTATCCCTTTGTGTTAGACGCTTCCACTCCTCTCCATGAGATACGTTTCTCAAATCCATGCTCCCTCGTCTTTGGAAATGAGGCGACCGGTCTTCCCGGCACCATCCACAACAGAAACAACGTCCGCATCGAACAATCCGATGAAGTCGATTCATTGAACCTTACAACCTCCATCGCCATCGGCCTGTATGAACTGAAGATGCAAGGGAAATAATTCTATAGCTTATAGGGTTTCATCGCATTGAAAATTATTTACCATTCTAAGTGCATCATGAAACGCTACCAAATGTTGAGCTTACGTTAAGATAAGAAGACCATCAGCCTACTAACTTATTTTATATAACCCTTGACTTAGCATTGCCTTCTAACGATTTACGGAAATATTACCTGCTATACTCTTCCACGTTTTTTCCTTATGTGTTTTTATTTGTCCTAACGGAAGATAATAACAGTTTTTATTCCGATACCATATTCGTCATCGATATGGATTCGGATTTTGGGAAAGCCATACAAATATCTTAAGCAGCATATTACGATTCCAATGATTACAAAAATATAGTTGAAAAAGACCCGAAGGCCTCAGAACAGCGAGAGCTGATCCGAAGTCTCCGGGTTTTTGACGACCGGTTTTTCAAGCATATCGAAGAGGAACGTTCCGTTACGAAGATCGAGATACAAGGGAATATCCTTCCTATGGATGAGAAGGGGCATTCTCTTATGGAAGAAGGAGACGGTCTCATCCGCAGGCCTGGTAAGAAGGACAAGGTTTCCTTCCTGATAAAGACCGCACATATATAGAAGCTCGTCTTCAGGAAGAAAGTAATGTTCCTTCCCATGTCTGTCTTCTTCGAAGAATCCGCTGCAGGGAACGACAATCCTGTCTGTCTTGAAGAAATCAGCAAAGACCGTCTTCTTCAAAGCGACATTCTCGCTTCTTGCATTATAGACAAATCCGGAAGGAAGCGACATTCCGAACTTCTTTCTTTCCAAGGAAAGGAAACCATCCTTCATCGCAAGCCCGTAGCAATCCATTCCTGCTTTGACATCCATATCAAAGAAGACGCTTGGTTCAAAGCCTGGAAGGAAGGAAAAACGGTTGTAATCATCCTTCAGCAAGACAAAATGACGGCACATCCTAGACACCCTGAGCGATGATCTGCCCGAAGAAGGCGTTGGAAAGAAGGTAGTAGACGACGATGGAAAGAATATCAAGGATGGTAGAGATGACAGGCTGAGACATGACGGCAGGATCCAGATGGATGGCTTTGGCAAGGACAGGAAGGGAAATACCTAGGAACTTGGCAAGGACGATGGTGATGACAAAGGTCAGGCCGACAAGGCCAGAGACCATCACATAAAGTACATTCTTGTTTCCATTGAAGAAATCGGCAAGGACGGAATTATCGACATTTGTCAGGGAGACCATTCCGGTGTAAAGTTCGACAAGCATCCAACCGAAGGAGAAGATGCCTAAAATCACAGCCGTGATGAAGGCAGCTCTCGTCTCCTTGAAGGCAGCCTTGAAATAGTTCTTTGTCGAGATGTTTCCCAAGGCCAGTTCGCGGACGGTGACGGTTGCCGTCTGGTCAGAGGCGTTGCCGTTGGTTCCCATGATGGAGGGAAGGAAGGCCGTAAGAAGAGGAATCGCATAAAGAGGCGCCTCAAGATAAGACATCGTCATGCTGGTGAACGTATTGAGGATGAGAAGGACGACAAGCCATACGGCATAGTTGCGGACAAGCTTCCAGATCCTCGTCTTCAGATAAGGCTCGTCGGAAGGAATGACGGCGCTGGTGATCTGAGCATCCTCAGTGACTTCGTCGCTGGCAACATCCATTGCATCGTCGAAGGTGATGATACCTAACATCCTCTGCTGGTTATTGGTGACAGGAATGACGGAGACATCGTATTTGCGGAAAGCCTTGAGGACGATTTCCTGGTCGGTGTTGACCGTGACGCTGACAAAGTCATTCTTCATGATGTTGTCTAGCGTCTCATCCTCATCGCTCTCCAGGAGTTTGTCCAGAGTCAATGTACCGACAAGCTTTCTTGTAGAATCCACAACAAAGACTTCCCAGATGGTTTCCATATCCTGGCCTTGCTTCCTGATTTTATCCAAAGCAAATCGGACCGTGTCTTTATCACGGACCTGAAGATATTCCGGAGTCATCAATGTACCTGCACTGTCCTCCTTGAAGTTGAGGTAGGCAGAGACCCTTGCCCTGTCTTCCGGATCGGTAGCCTTGAGAACCTTGGAAATGAGGTTGGCAGGAAGGTCATCGACAAAGTCGACAAGATCATCGGTCGACATGTTGTCGACAAGCTGGTGAAGTTCACCGGAAGTGAAGGCAGAGATGACCTTCTCCTTGGTATCCTGTTCAAGATAGGTGAACACCTCAGCAGAATCATCGCTGTTGACGGCCTTGAAGAAAAATAACAGGTCTTCGGGATCCAAAGTCTCAACGGCCTTGGCGACATTGACAGGGTCATAGGAATGCACGGTGACATTCAGGATGTTCGTATTCCTATTATGGATGGTGGCTTTAAGGAAGTCAGGATTCAGAGGATGATTGACCTTTCCCATCATGGTAGAATCGACCTCGATGGTTTCGATTTCAGGTTTCAGTTCTTCTTGATTCATATTCCTGTCCTCCTAAACCCTAAGAAACGGAAGCACCATCAAAGTGCCTGGTGCAACGCCGTCGATCATAGCCGTGGCAATGCCAAAATAAAGTAAGAGAGTCACGATATCCATAAGACAGGTCATCAAAGGACCAGACATGACAGCCGGGTCGATCTTGACCGCCTTTGCGACAAGCGGAAGAATCGCTGCGAACAGCTTGGAAAAGGTGATGCCGATCAAAAGGGCAAAGGCCGTGATGGCTGCAACGGCAAGATAGATGTTCTGAGCACTTCCGAATTTGGCAATCAAATCAGGATTGGTGGCGATCGAATCCGTGTTCAGAATCGGAGTATTCAATTCTACCATTACCCAACCAAAATCAAAGATAGCAACAATGAGTCCGGATAGAAAGCCCGTCAGGAATTCCCTGCTGACTACCTTGAAATAATCCTTCTTGGTGATTTCTCCGGTCGTCAAAGAACGGATGACCATGGCCGTCGTCTGAGAAGAAGAGTTTCCGACCGAATCATTGATGGCAGGGATGAAGGACAAAAGTATGGGAAGTGTCAGCAAGGCGTTTTCAAACCTGGAGATGATGATTCCCGTAAACGTGTTGATGACAAGAAGGATGACAAGCCAGATGACATAGGAAAGAGCGATCTTGAAGACCTTGTTCTCCATATAGGGAACATCCGTCGGGGCGACAGCACCCTGCTTAAGGGTATCTTCCGTCGATTCCTGTTCCAAGACATCCATGACATCGTCAAAGGTCAGAATACCGAGCATCTCACCGTTTTTGGAGACGACAGGAAGAACCGGGAGGTCATATTCCTGACACACCGGGACAGCAGATTCCTTATCAGCAATCGGAGAGATATAGGCAAAGTCCTTGCTCATGACTTCATCGATTCTTCTCTTGGGGTCTTCAAACATCATGTCTTCCAGACGCTCGACACCCAGAAGTTTGTTGGCATTGTCGATAATAAAGATGCTGCGCACCGTTTCAAGCTTTGCCCCATCCTGCTTGATTCTGGAAAAGACATCGCTTATGGTCGTCCCGGATAAGACGGAAAGATATTCCGTCGTCATGATGCTTCCGACCGTATCATCGGAATAAGCAGAAAGCTGATTGATGATGTTTCTTCTCTTGTTGGGAAGATAAGAGAGGGTCTTCTCCCTCAAGGCCTTCGGAAGGTCTTCCAGGAAGTCCGCCATATCATCGTTGGAGACATTCGAAAGAACGGCAAGAAGTGTCTTCTTCGGAAGATTGTTGATCAGGGCCTTTCTTTCTTCGACAAGAAGATACGAGAAGATTTCGCCAAGCTTGTCATAGTCATTCTCGAGCGAGGAATAAAACAGAATGATTTCATTGTCGGTAAGGGGGATGAGGGAATCAGCCAGGACGACCGCCGAATTGTCCCTGAAGATCTCCATAAGGCCGGTCTTGTCGTTTGTGATCAATGCCTGATGAAGCATGGACGGCAAAACAGGGTCGTTGACAGCGACCTTCTCTTCCTCCTGCACGACTTCGTTTCTCGTCATGTCGTCCGCCAGTTCGAGTCTTTCCTTCTCGTCCTGGGGGTCATTTCTTTTTTCGTTATTCATAGGCAAACCATTGTAGACTCTATTTTCAAAAAGGGTTATTGTTTCAGCAATTCAAAAAGACGTTTTCTAAGATTTGTAACGTCCGGACATAGATTTCCTGGGTTGAGCCTCTCCATCTCCAGCTTGACAGCCTCATCCGGCTGACAATAGGTGACAGACAGAAGGTCGATTCCTGCCTTTTCATGCATGGTATGAATATCAGCAACGGTATCTCCTACATAGATGATATCTTTCTTTTCCACGCCATAGTCATGGATCAGGTTTTCAATGTTCTTGTCTTTGTTGATGCCTTCTTCACTTCCGCTGTAGACCTTGGCAAAATATCTTTCATAGCCAAGATAGGCAAGCGATATATCCGTTGTCACCTTGCTTCTTCCTGTCACAAGGACAAGAAGGATATCATTCCGCTTGGAAAGTTCTTCAAGAAGTTCATCCATTCCAGGAATCTTTTTTATCGTATCCGGTTGGATACGGATATATTCTTCAAGGAAGAATGTCCATGCCTCAGGGAATAACTTTTCTCCGACGATGCTTCGGATGATGCCACTTTCGGTAGGTCCGAAATGACTTTCCAGGTTGTCCTCATTGATTTCCATATGTCCGTATTCGTTGCAGGAATTGATGATGGTTTCATGGACAAGCCTTGTCGTATCGGCAAGAGTTCCATCGAAATCAAAGGCAATCACGCTTTTTTGGTTCATAGTACTAACTCCTATACACGTACCACTATACCATAAACGGCTCTTCTTTGCCTTCCTGAAAACAAAAAAGAAGCGCCTTCATCGAAGATGGAGTTGTGCTTTCAGACCAAATATACAAATAACCATGAACCATAGGCCATTGTTTGCTGTAATATTGGCATCCATCTTGGTATTTCTTTTGGAAACGGAAACACATACAGTTCAGCAAAATCCAAAATCAAATCAGACAATCTATATGTTGTCGCCTTAAAAAGACCATCCGATTGCAAAGGTGATTGGTGGGTTACGGAACATATACCGACAGCTAAATACTTCCATTATTGTTCCATGATATCCCTAAGACAAAATACCCTGATGGCTTCTATGCCGGAGACGACCTTGAACTCTTCCCTGATATCTATGATATTCGATACATCTTCATGGATTATGAAGATAGTTCCTTGTCCATTCCATGAAGATTGTAGACCCGGTCATCTCTTTCTATGGTCTTTCCATCCATAGTTCCCTATTGGATATCCAGTCAGTATTCAAAGATATGTCAGCCTTTGCCGCCACGGTTCCTCAGTTCAAGACAAAATTGAGAGCCATCGCAACGTATGAGGAGAAACTTCCTCTTCTTTGAAGACAGCATCTCAATCCAAATGCCGAAAGAGCTTCCCGATGTCATCGTCACTGACGAAGACTACGAAAATCACCTTCAGGGCCAGGAATAAAGAAATAGCTTCCGCGGCCAAGAATGGTTGCGGAAGCTGTTTTTATGCAAGTTCGACCTTTCCGGTATAGAGGTCGTAATAGGCGCCCTTCTTCTTCAGAAGTTCATCCTGGGTACCACGTTCAATGATGAGTCCATGGTCAAGGACCATGATTTCGTCACAGTCCCGGATGGTGGAGAGTCTGTGGGCGATGATCATGACCGTGCGGTTCTTCTCAAGTTCATCAAGCCCCTGCTGGATCAGCATCTCCGATCTCGTATCGATGTTGCTTGTCGCCTCATCGAGAATCATGACAGGCGGACGGTTGAGACTTGCCCTGGCCAAGCCTAAAAGCTGCCTCTGGCCGGCAGACAGGTTTCCACCGTCATCATATAGCATCGTATCATAGCCTTTTGGAAGCCTCTTGATGAAACTGTCCGCATGAGACATCATGCTGGCCTGTCTGACTTCATCCAATGTGGAATGAAGCCTGACATAGCGGATGTTGTCCTGGATGGTTCCGGTGAAGAGATGGGTATCCTGGGTGACCATGGAGATGGCACGTCTTAAGGAGACGAGCTGTATGTCTTCGATGTTGATGCCGTCATAATAGATGGCTCCGCTGTCAAGAGGATAGAATCTGGCCAACAGGGATATGATGGTCGTCTTGCCAGCGCCGGTAGAACCGACAAAGGCCGATTTCTTTCCTGGGTGGGATTCAAAGCTGATACCCTTCAAGACGGGTTTTCCCTTCACATAGGAAAAATGGACGTTTTCGAAGCGGATTTCACCTCTCAAAGGCCTTCTTTCGCTCGTGCCGTCATGATTGACGACAAGCCAGCAGTAACGTTTGGAGAAGTTCTCATCGTCGCTGACTTTCAGAAGCGTCACCTTTCCTTCATCTTTTTCTTCCGGTTCGTCAAGGAAGCGGAAGATACGTTCCGCACCCGCTGCCGCAACCATGAAGTTGTTCAGATGCTGTGTGAAGAAATTGAATGGCTGGCAGGCATTCCTGGTAAGAACGAGATAGGACTGAAGCTGACCAAAGGTAAGAGGACCTGCCCAGCCTGTGCAAAGAGCAAGGATACCTGCGATGGAGGAGATGGAAAAATTGAAATAGCTCAAGGAGACGAAGAAGGGGACATTGACCTGTGTATGGAAGAAAGCCTTCTCGGAAGCACCTCTCCAGTCATCATTGGCCTTCATGAACCTATCAAAGGACTGCTTCTCATGGGAGAAGGCCTTGATGACCTTCACACCGCTGACATCTTCTTCGACGACGGAGTTGACATTAGCCAAGGCAACCTGCTGCATACGGAAGTATTTCTTGCTTGCCTTGGCGTTGAAATACATGAAGATGAACATGATGACGATGAAGACAAGGACTATCAAAGTCAAAGGAACATTCGTCAAAAACAGCGTGATGATGGTTCCGCATATCTTGACCATCGAAAGGAAGACATTGGAGAAGGAATCATTGAGGGCATTGACGATGCTGTCGACATCATTGGTGAAATAAGACATGATTTCACCATGCGTATGGGTATCAAAATAAGAGATGGGAAGAACCTGCATCTTATGCATCAGTTCATTTCGGATGCGGAAGAGAACCCTCTGGGTGACCCTGACCATGACCGAATTATAGACGAAAGCACATCCTGCACCGGTGATGCAGAAGATGAAGACGGGGATGAGGTCATGATACAAGGCCGTGAGACGGAAAGCCTCGTCATGGGATATGTTTGCAATCAGCTTGTCGGTCACGCCTCCGGCCAAGGTCGTAACATAGATTTCAGTAAAGCCGGAGTAGATGGCCATCAGGATGACAAGGATGATCAAAGGCCAGACTCCTTCAAAATAGGAGAAGAGACGAAACAGGGTCTTTGGTAGATTTTCAGGTCTGTTTTTCCGTTCCATAATCACTTACCCTCCATCTGAATACGATAGATATCCTGGTAGATAGGATCGCTCTTGAGAAGACTATCGCTTGTGCCGATAGAGTTGACCTTGCCTTCGTTCAAGACGATGATCTTATCTGCATCCTGAATCGTAGATACTTTCTGTGAGATGACAATCTTCGTCATATGAGGAAGCTTGGTCCTCAGATTCTCCTTGACTTCCGCTTCCGTGATTCGATCAAGAGCAGAGAAGGAATCGTCAAGAATCAGAATCTTTGGTTTTCTGACGATGGCCCTTGCGATGCAAAGGCGCTGTCTTTGTCCGCCAGAGACGTTGTTTCCACCCTGGGATATCATGGTGTCAAATCCATCAGGAAGCTTGTTCATGATGAAATCATAGCAACTGGAAATCTTGCAGGCCTCAATGACCTCTTCGTCACTGGCATCCTCCTTACCCCAAAGGATGTTCTCTTTGACCGTACCGCTGAAGAGGGTCGGATTCTGGAAGGAGATGGCGATGTTCCTTCTCACTTCATCGATGGGATAGTCCTTGATGTTGTTTCCGGATATCAATATTTCACCTTCGTTGACGTCATAGAACCTTTCAAGCAGATAGACGAGCGTCGACTTGGAAGAACCTGTCTGTCCGAGGATACCGACAAACTCGCCATCCTGGATTTCAAAATTGTTGTCCTTGATGACATATTCCTCACTGGTATCCTTATATTTGAAAGAGACATCCTTGAACTGAATGTGCCCATCTTTGATCCTCAGCGGAGAATCATCCTTCGAGATGATTTCCGGCTTGGCCTGGAAGACCTCGTGGACTCTCTTCTTGCTGGCTTCGCTTCTGGTAAAGATCATGAAGACGTTGCTCAGCATATTCAGGGAAGCCATCAGCTGGTTGACATAGCTTAGGAAGGTAGCGATGTTGGTCACGGCATCAGCATCCTGCTTCGTGATGATGGCCGTCCTTCCGCCGATGAAGAGGACGGCAAGGATGCAGGCATAGGTCATCAGCTGCATGAATCCAAGATTCAAAGCCGTGAGTCCTAAGGCATGGTTACCGACCTTCCTGGACTCGGCATTCACATTCCTGAACTTATCTTCTTCATAATCCATCTTGGAATTGGCTCTGACAAGCCTGACAGCCACCAAGGATTCCTGAGTAGTCCTGTTGATATGGTCCAAGGATGTCTGCAGCTTGTAGAACTGAGGCCTTGCCTTGATGACGATCGTAAAAAGAGCGATGCCAAGAAGAGGTACGGCGATAGCGAAGACGATACTGAGTTCCTTGGACATCATCAAGGCAAAGACGGTCGCAAAGACCAGTTGTAGAGGTGCCCGGAGCAAAGGTCTGAGAAGCTGGCAGAAGGAATCGGAAATGATCTGGATATCATTCGTCATCCTTGTGACCAAGGAGTTGATGCGGAAATCATCCAGGTTCGAGAACGTAAATTCCTGAATCTTCTGATATTCCCGCTTTCTCAGTTCAAAGCCAAGTCCCCTTCCGGCACGGGCCGTGAACTTTGCCGTGACCATGCCAAGAAGGAAGGCAAGAATCGCAAAGCCTATCATGACGCCGCCGATCATCAAGGTATAGCCTAGATGAAGCGTATATGTCATATCATTGCCTTCGAAATCCATGGACATACCATTCTTCAAGAGAAGGTTCATCAGAAAAGGCAATGAGATTTCCAATCCGCATTCTACCAAGATGCTGATGATGGCAACGATCAGGTATTTGCGATACGGCTTAAGATAAGTAAAGTAACTGAATCTGTCTTTTTTTGTCTTCATATCAAATCACCTCGAAGAAACGACTTCATAGTATATAACGATTCCATGTCAAAGATGAAAGAAAACGTATCCAAAGGAAGATAGAACCTATACAACCATTATCAGTCTATGACGATTCGGAATCCCTTGATGCTATAGATAGCCTGTTCAAAGGTCACGCATTCTCCGGATAGAATCCTCTCTGACATATAAGCGTCATCAGAGCCAGGCATAAAAAAGGAAGCCTGGATAGGATTGCTTAGGGGATTGTAAATCTTAGGTAAGAACAATGTATGGTCCATGATTTTATCCCTGGATTCCTCTTTCCTTGTCTTGAGGTTGAAAAAAGTCATCTGAGGTTCAACCTCCGAATTGCTGATGACATCAACCTTGGCATATTCGACTTGGCAGACCTTGATCAAGGTTTTCCCTTCACATAGATAGCAGATATCCTCATGATACATATAGGGTATGATTTCCTTGGAAGAAGTCAAGCCAAAAAAACGATACGTAAGATTCAGATCATCCCTTCGGGACGTCAATGTGACATGGATTCTATGCCCGTCATTTGCAACAGGAGCGTCCTCCTCTACATTTGGAAAGACATCCAAGTCAGAGATTTCCAGAATAAAGTCTTTGCCGATTTCAAGACCTGATGGTGCCTCAAAGGAAAAAGTAGGATGGTCTATCTCCTGATTGAAAGAATCAGACAAAGAAATTCCAGCTTTATCAAAAGAAGAAAGGGTGGACACTTCCGTCGTCAATTCGGAATAGCCGTCATCTCTTTCCGGGATAGAGACAAAAGAAAAGGAAGACATCGAAAGAAAGACAGTGACGATGGCGACAAGGGAAGTGGTGATGCCAAATAGGATGCTCTTCCTATATCCGGCAAACCGATACCGAAATGAATCACGTTGTTTCGTATCCGCTTTGGGAACTGCCTCTATGAAAGCTTCCCTTCTCAAAGGAGTTCCCCGATAGAAGCTTCCGTAGTCCAGATGATAAAAGTCGGAAAGCAAGACAAACTCTTCCAGACTGGGAAGGGAAAGACAACTTTCAAACTTCGTCAGACGAGAAACGGATATCGATGTAAAAGAAGAAACATCATCCAAAGTAACATCCCTTTCACGTCTCAAAGATACGAGGTTGGAAGCAAATGTCTGTCTATCAAATAGAACAGGCTCTGTTTCCATCAACATAGAATCTTCCTTTAAAAAGAAGGAAGAAAGGTCAAGTTTCAGGACATGACAGAATCCACCGACCAAGGCAAGAGAAATATGGACCTTGCCATTTTCATACCTGGAGATAGCCTGAACCGTACAATTCAAAACATCGGCGATATCCTTTTGGGAAAGGCCGAGACGGATTCGACGATTCTTTACAAACATCCCATAACTCATTTCGTCCATATAAAGATTATAGAACAAAACGAGACTTTTTTCAAAAAAAGGTTCAATCCAAAAGCGAACAAAGGTCAGGAGACATTATTACTATTCTTTTTCAATGTGAAAGATTTCTTTTCAGCAGAATAACGAAGAATATAATCATTCTCATACT
>JAJVUU010000037.1 GCA_021621525.1 Caryophanales bacterium | reverse complement strand
GAGCTGCCGCGATCTGGCTTCTCCGTAGTCAATGCCTTAAGTTAATGACATTGGGCTTCGGCCCCGGGATTTTTCATGCAACCAAAATGCCTCCCACCATAATGATAGGAGGCATATATGACTTAGATGTTCTCGAGAAGTTCCTTGAAGGATTCGCTCTTGAGAGAAGCACCGCCGACCAAGGCACCATCGACATCTTCAGCCTGAAGATAATCATGGATGTTGTTCGGTTTGACACTTCCGCCATAGAGAATCTGAACCTTCTGGGAAGCAACCTTCCCGAAGAGTTCGCCGACCAAGGTGCGGATGTAGGCGCAGATGTCTTCGGCAATTTCGACGGAGGCATTCTTGCCGGTACCGATGGACCAGACAGGTTCATAGGCAAGGACGACATAAGGCATATCATCCTTTGTGAGGTTCATCAGACCAGTGACGATCTGCTCACGGATGACATCCTTGGTGATGCCTTCATCATATTCCTTGGCTGTTTCACCGACGCAATAGATGACATGCATGTCATTCTTGATCAATGTCTTGATCTTGCGATTGCAGATGAAGGAGGTCTCTCCCTCATAGGTTCTTCTTTCGGAATGTCCGATGATGGCCCAGTTGACGTCAATCTCCTTCAGCATGGAAGCAGAGACGTTGCTGGTAAAGGCACCATGATCCTGATAATGGCAGTCCTGGGCAGCGACGATGAGGCCGTGGGCATGCTTCTTGACAGCGGCAAGAGAGAGGAAGGTCGGAGCGACACCGATCATGACGCCCTTCTTACGGGCGAGCTTGACCAAAGAAGCTTCCTTGACGTCCTTGCAGAACTGGTTTGCTTCTTCGATGGTGTGGTTCATCTTCCAGTTGCCCATCAAAAACTTTTTTCTGGACATGGATTACTTATCCTCGATGACGTCAATGCCCGGAAGCTTTCCATCATACTGGATGAGTTCAAGGGAGGCTCCGCCACCGGTAGAGACATGGCTGAATTCCTTGGTGAAGCCGAACTTCTTGGCAGCAGCGGCAGAATCACCGCCACCGATGACAGTGAAGGCACCATTCTTGGTGGCATCGGCGCAAGCCTGGCAGATAGCCTTGGTTCCTTCCTGGAGCTGAGTATTTTCAAAGACACCCATCGGGCCGTTCCAGAAGATGGTCTTGGCGGTCTTGATGATGTCGGCATAGAGCTTGATGGTTCTCGGACCGATATCGGCACCTTCATAATCGGCAGGGAAGTCGACGTTGTTGTCTTCAAGAGCCTTGACATCGGCTGTCGGAGCAGAAAGGTCATCGAAATTCAGACCCTTGGCAAGGATGTTGTCGACAGGGAGGACGATCTTACCGGTCTCAAAGCACTTCTTGGCATATTCAAGTTGATCGTCTTCGCAGAGAGAGCAGCCGACATTGACTCCGAAGACAGCCTTCTTGAAGGTATAGGACATACCGCCACCGATGAGGATCTTGTCGCACTTCTTGAGAAGGGAATCGATGACTTCAATCTTGGAAGAGACCTTGGCACCGCCGAGGATGGCAATATAAGGACGCTCATCTTCCTTCGGAGAAACGCATCTGCCAAGTCCGAGGATTTCCTTTTCCATAAGGAAGCCAACAGCGGTTTCCTTGCCTTCGGCCTTCAAGACAGCCGGGACACCATAGGTGGAAGCATGGGCTCTGTGGGCAGAACCGAAGGCATCCATGACGAATGCATCGGCAAGACTTGCCCATTCCTTGGCAAGAGCTTCATCATTCTTCTCTTCGCCGGCTTCATAACGGGTGTTCTGCATGACAAGGACATCACCAGGCTGCAGGCTGGCGACAGCGGCCTTGAGGCCTTCACCATGGGTATCCTTGGAGAAGGAAACCTTGACATCCTTGCCGAGAGCCTCATCAAGATAGGCCTTGAGCGGAGCGACGACGATGGAAAGATCGTTCTTCTTCATCTGTTTGTCGATATCTTCCTGTGTGGCTTCACCCTTCTTGAGCTTCTTCCAGGCAACCTTGCCAAGATGGGACATCAAGACGACCTTGGCATTCTCCTTGAGAAGAGCAGCGATGGTCGGGATGGCGGCATGGATACGGTTGTCATCAGAAATCTCAGCGCCCTTGTGAGGGACATTGAAGTCGACACGGACCAAAACGGTTTTACCAGTGACCTTGAGGTCAGTGACTAATTTTTTCATGGTTTTCTCCTTTTAATAATAAGAAAGCGCCCATTGCTGGGCGCTTTCGTGTTCTAGTTACGAAATGAGCTGCCCTGGATTCCGAGGGGATTAGGCAAGTTCAGCGAAGTACTTGATGGTACGGACCATCTGAGAAGTGTAGGAATTCTCATTGTCATACCAAGAGACAACCTGGACCTGATAGAGATCGTCGGAAAGCTTGGTGACCATGGTCTGAGTGGCATCGAAGAGAGAACCGAATCTCATACCGATGACATCGGAAGAAACGATAGGATCTTCGTTGTAGCCGAAGGACTCAGAGGTCTCGGCCTTCATAGCAGCATTGATGGATTCGACAGTGACGTCCTTGCCCTTGACAACGGCAACAAGGATGGTGGTGGAACCAGTCGGAACCGGGACTCTCTGGGCAGAGCCGATGAGCTTGCCATTGAGTTCAGGGATGACAAGACCGATGGCCTTGGCAGCACCAGTGGTGTTCGGAACGATGTTGGCAGCACCAGCTCTGGCACGGCGCAGATCGCCCTTTCTCTGAGGACCATCAAGAATCATCTGATCACCAGTGTAGGCATGGACAGTGGTCATGATACCAGACTGGATCGGGAAAGCATCATTCAAAGCCTTGGCCATAGGGGCTAAGCAGTTGGTGGTGCAGGAAGCGGCAGAGATGACCTGATCATCCTTGGTCAGGGTCTTTTCATTGACAGAGAAGACGATGGTCTTCAGATCCTTGCCGGCTGGGGCAGAGATGACGACCTTCTTGGCTCCGGCCTTGACATGGGCCATAGCCTTTTCCTTGGAAGTATAGAAACCGGTGCACTCAAGAACGACGTCAACACCAAGCTTTCCCCAAGGGAGCAGTTCAGCCTTCGGCTGAGCATAGATGGTGATTTCCTTGCCATCGACGATGATGGCACCAGGAACCTTGACAGTCTTGCCGTCTTCTTCGAAGACAGGCTCCTTGGAAGAAACAGTGTGGAGAGCCTGACCGATATGACCGGCATATCCGCCCTGAGCAGTGTCGTACTTCAATAAGTTGGCCAACATCTTCGGGCTGGTGAGATCATTGATGGCAACAACCTCATAACCTTCGGCACCGAACATCTGTCTGAAAGCCAAACGACCAATACGACCAAAACCGTTAATAGCTACTTTAACTGACATTTATAATGTCCTCCTAGTACGCCTCTAATTATAACGGAATTTTTATAAAAATAAAGCCTTTTTCTTATATTTTTTCTTGAAAACCTTCCTATTTTCTTTCATTTGCTTCGTAGTAGCTCATTTTTAACGAAAGAGGCCTTCTTTGCGTGCACAGCAAGCAAACCAAAAATAGGTTTTGACGTGCATTATCAGCAAAACCATGAGATTATTTGCTTTTTTATGATTTTTCTATAGGATTCTTAAAATTAACTTATACGCAAAAGTGCTCATTTCACGCATGGGCTGACATATCCTTCTCGATTTCCTGGGCCGCTTCACGGATGTTTCTGAGAATATGGACGACTCCGGATTTGGTAATCTGGATATCCGTCTCCGAACTGATGTATTCCGCAAGTTCACGATAATTGGATTCCGGCAGTTTTCTTCTTGCCTCGATGACCGCTTTGGTCTTCTCGTCGAGGATGTCCATCGGCTTCCTGATGAGATAGAGATCGATGGCATGCATGTCCTTCTTTCCGGTCTCGACCGACTTCTGGAAATTTGCCGTATCGCAGATGCTGAGCCTGTTCATCGTATTGATATCATCCTTGACCAGTCTCGCATTCTCGAATTCAAACATGGATTCCGTCGCTCCGAGATAAGAAAGAAAGACGGCAATCTGATCGGATCTCTTCAGATAGAGAACATGTTTTTCCCTTCGAAGGATATAGCGGAAGCTCATGGTCTTCTCATCCTTGAAGCCATCGATCTTATGCTTGATGGCAAGGGCATCGTTCTTGTCGGAAAAAGCCATCTCGGCAAAATAGGAGGTCTTGGCCGAATTGGGGTTGTTGACAGAACCATTGGCAAGGAAACAGCCGATCAGAAGAAAGCGAAGGTTCTTCCGATGAAGTCCTTCCTTCGGAGGAATACGGATGAATCCGTCCTGAAGGATTTCCAGATCTTCCATGATGGATTCCAGCCTTTGATCAGAGACATGGATGACATAGACCAGGCCTCTTCCGAATCTGGCCACCTTTTCATACCGGATTTCCGGCGAAAGGCCATAGCATTCCTTGAAGCAGGCATAGATCATCTTTGCCACCAGGGCATCTTCGCTGTGAAGTTCGAGGCTTGCCGGCTTTCCAAAGGAAAAGACGCCTCCGTTTCTAGCAAAACCGGAGAGGATATATTTCTTTTCCTCATCGCTGTAGGTACCCCTTGCCAGTTCTTCCTTGATCTGCCTGGCAAAGGAAAGTCGTTGTTCATTCATGTAGATTTCTTTGATAATCCTGGTATATGGAAGTCGCTGCGATGGCGCCGTCGCTCGTAGCGGTGACGACCTGCCTTAGCAGCGTATCCGTGCAGTCTCCCACTGCAAAGAGGTTCTTCACCTTCGTCATCTTCCTTTCATCTACCACAATGTATCCATGGTCATCATCTAACCCTTGGATATCCAAAAAAGAAGTATCGGGGATCTCACCGACATATAGGAAGAGACCCTGGACAGGCAAGGTTCTCTCTTTTCCGTCTTGCCTGTTTCGGACAGTCAGGGAAGATATCGAATCTACGCCATCTGCAGACACAGCTTCATACGGAGAAAGAATCTCCGTATTGGGGAGAGAGGCAAACTCCCTGACAATCCTCTCCTGTGCCCGATATTCAGTCCTTCTTGCAATCAGGAAGACATGATGGCATATGCTGGCAAGATACAAGGCCTCTTCAAAGGCGGCATTTCCTGCACCGATGACGGCGACATCCTTATTTTTATATAACGGGCCATCACAGATGGCACAGCGGGACATGCCACGTGAATGGAACTTCTCCTGACCGGGAATCACAAACGGCTTTTCAAGAAGACCGTTGGCAAGGATGACATAGAAGAAATCATGGCTGAGTCCTCTTCCATATTCCACATGAAAGGTTCCGTCCTCGTTCACGGAAAGGCGCTTTGCTTCCTTATATATAGGCTTTATATCAAGGTTGGAAAGCTGTGTTTCCAGTTCCATGCCAAGCTTTGGGCCTTGGATGGATGGGATGCCTGCATAGTTTTCGATTTTCTCGGTCCTGTTGACCTTTCCGCCGACAAGTTCCTTCTCAAAGCAGTATGGACTCATTCCATACCGTTTCAGATAGACGGCGGCAGAAACTCCGCCAGGTCCTAAGCCGATGACGGCCACTTCCTTCTTATCCACTTCCATAACCGACTCCTTTACTTCGTATGATTCATCTCTTCTTCCTTCTCCAACAGCTTTGACATATCGATGGAATCATCTTTTTCTTCCACCACCGCCTTTTCTTCGACATCCAGGGAAGATACTTCGTTGATATAAAGTGATTTCAAGAAGTTGACACCATCAAGCCTGCCTTTCCTTGCAAGATAAGCAAGGATGTGGTTTATGACGATCAAGACCAGTCCGATGCAGACAAAGGCGATGGCCATACCAAAAGACTTATAGCCATCATGACCGGAATTGACCGAATCCGTTCCCATGATGAAGGATGGATTCCTGAGAGGTTCAAGGACCGCCCTGACGATACCATAGGCGATAAAATAGCCAAACGTCTGATCGCCATGGACATATCTTCTGCCTTCCAAGGCAGGAAGTCCCTGAGTCAGAATGAAGTAGAAGGCGATGTTGACGACGCCTTCAATCAAGAACAATGGCGCAGCAACGCTTCCGGAAGGAAGCTGTACACCCGATAGCATCATGGAAGAACCATTCTGCATGTTGTTCATGATGAAGGAAGGAAGGAAATTCCAGGCTTCCGGAAGAACGGCATGGCCAAAGACTTCCTGGTTGAAGAAGTTGCCCCATCTGCCAAACATCTGGGCAACGAAGATTGTCGGAACGGCAAAGTCCGTAATCTGAAGGACTGAGGTTCCTTTTCTTCTGAACATGACATACAGGACACCGGAAAGAACACCTAGGATGACACCGCCCTGAATAGCAAGCCCGCCTTCCCATAAGGCAAAGAGATTGCCAAAGCCAGCCCAGAATCCCCTGTTCTGGAAGACGGGGAGGAACTCGCTTTGGAAGGATGCGATGACATACCATATTCTTGCGCCGACGATTCCAAGCGGAAAGGCGACAAGGAAGACACCGTCAAAGAAGGTCCAGTCAAAACCGGCCTTATGCGCCCTGTAATTGGAAAGAAAAAGGGCGAGGCCAGCACCAAATAGAATGAACAAGGCGTAGAAACGGATGACGGGTGTGGAAAAAGGGATTCCAGCCGGATAGGCAAGTATATTCATAATCAGTCCTTCTTTGGAGTGACGACGTCACTTTCCATCTTCGGATAAGGTTCCGTCTTCAGCTTGTCGTTCTGCGAGATGGAATTGTTCATGGCAGCCAAGGCATTCAGGGCAGAACCGGAAAGGTTGGCTTCCCTTCTTACCTTCTGATGAAGCTCGCTGAGTCTCTTCTGGAATTCGTAGCCGGTATCATAGCCATAGTATTTCAGTTTGAAATTGGTTACGGCCGTCTCGACGATTTCAGACATGCTTCTTGCCGCAGAGACAGGGAGCTTGATAAGCGGAACGGTCTCTCCGAGAATCTCGTACTGATCCGTCTTCATACCGATTCTTTCCAAAGGTTCTTCCTTCTTGAAGGGAACAAGATGGATGACAAGACGGATCCTGCTTCTTTCGGCAAGGGCATTGACACCGAACATCCTCTGGACATTGATGATGCCGATACCACGGACTTCCATCATACCGGAGATGCTTTCCGGACAGGTGCCGATCAATTGACCGCGCACATCCGAAATATCAACTCTGTCATCAGCGATGAGTCTGTGTCCCTTTCTTATCAGATCGAGAGAGATTTCACTCTTACCGATACCGGATTCACCAAGAAGAAGAACACCGATACCATAGATTTCCATCAGGACGGCATGAAGGGCAGCTCTCGGAGCCAGGGCTTCAGATAGATAGACATACATATCGCTGGAAAGAGTAGAGGTATCCTGGTTAGAGGAAAAAAGAGGTGCATTCATCTCTCTGGCAGCCCTTAAGACAGGTTCCGGACAGGTATTTCCCTGCGTGATGATGACGGCCGGGCATTCCGGAACAAATATCTTCAGACAATTATGATAGATAAAATTCGGATCGGAATCGTTGATAAGGGCGATTTCCTTGTTTCCGATCAGCATGATTCTTTCTTTTTCATGGAAATGAAAGATTCCAAGAAGTTCGACACCTGGACGGTCGAGTTTGGCAATCGTAACGGGGCGCTGCAAAGCGGAGATATCACCATTGATGACATTGAAGCCGAAATGGTTGGCAAGATCTAGATTTTTTAACATACGAAACCCTCATTTCTATGCTTCATTATAACAAATCCAGATACTGTAATAAAAAGGAAATGTACATATTCATATATGGAAAACACCTAGAGACAACAGTCGCCTTCCAAGAAGAACAAGCCTCGGTTTTCATCAAACCGGTTCTTATAAATCTGAAATATGATAAAATCACACTCGATAACAACATCCTTCTCAAACAGAAAGGAAAGACAAACTATGCTCAGCACTGATTTCGCATACGCCTGGGAAAAGGAATAACCCTGGGAAAAGTTCTATGACGAGGAAATCGTCCATAGGGAGATGTACAAGACCCTCTTCTTCTCCTACAAAGGTCAGATGTATCAGTTTGAATCGATAGGATACAAGGAAGGAAAAGAAATAAACGGAAAGAAAATCATTCCCGATTCCTATATTTTCTTCAAAGTCGGAGGAGAATACCAAAATTATCATCCTATATCTTCCCCAATCCTCTACGATTCCTTCAAGAATGCCGTCGACAACGCAAGGATGGTTGATGGAAAGACGCTCAAGGACATCTGGTACGATCCACAATCCGAATACATCGACTTCATGTGACATCAAAAAATCCATGCCTGGAAGATAAGAAATCTTCAAAAGCATGGATTTTTCTTTTAGCCGGCAATATGCGTCGAGAGATATTTCTCCTTTTCAAGTTCTCTCTTGAGATAGGTCCCGGTATAGGATTCCTTGCACTCAAGAAGATCCTTCACCTTTCCTTCAAAGACCAGGCTTCCGCCTCTGTCACCACCTTCAGGACCTAAGTCGATGACATAATCGGCACACTTGATGACATCGAGGTTATGTTCGATGACGACGATGGTATTGCCACTGTCGGCAAGCCTGTCAAGAACCTTGACCAGCTTTTCGATGTCATAGGGATGGAGACCGGTCGTCGGTTCATCAAGGATGTAAAGCGTATGGCCGTCGCTGGTACGTTCCAGCTCATAGGCAAGCTTGACTCTCTGAGCCTCGCCTCCGGAAATCGTCGTCGAAGGCTGACCAAGCTTCATATATCCGAGGCCGACATCGACAAGGGTCTGAAGCTTCTTTTTGATGGATGGGATGGCAGAGAAGAACTCCAATGCCTCTTCTGCCCTCATATCGAGGACATCGGCGATGGACTTGCCCTTATAAAGGATGGAAAGGACATCGTCAGAATATCTTTTTCCATGGCAGACATCACATTCGACATAGATGTCCGGAAGGAAGTTCATGCTGATCCTCTTGACGCCATCTCCCTGGCAGGCTTCGCATCTTCCGCCCTTCATATTGAAGGAGAACATGGATTTGTCCATACCCTTGACCCTGGCTTCCTTGGTAGAGGCAAAGACTTCACGGATATCGTCAAAGACCTTGATATAGGTTGCCGGATTGCTTCTCGGCGTACGGCCGATAGGTTCCTGACTCACATTGATGACCTTGGAAATGAGTTTTGCATTCTCGATGGAATCGCATTGTCCCTTTTCCGTCTTGAAGCCTAGGATGCTTCTGACGGTTTTGTAAAGGCAATCATCGACAAGAGAGGATTTTCCGCTTCCGGAGACTCCGGTCACGCAGGTAAAGCAGCCGAGAGGAATCTTCACGTCGATGTTCTTCAGATTATGGCAGTGTGCATTGTGAATGGTCAAGACATCCTTATAGGAACGGATGGCAGGTGGCAAGGGAATCATCTTTCTTCCGGAAAGGAAGTCTCCGGTAAGGGAATCCGTGCACTTCATCAATTCTTCCGGTTTTCCGGCAAAGACCACATTTCCGCCATGGTCACCGGCACCCCTTCCGATATCAACCACATAGTCTGCGGCAAGGATGGTATCTTCGTCATGTTCGACGACGATGAGGGAATTGCCTAAATCCCGCATCTCTTTCAAAGTATGGATCAGCTTGTCGTTGTCCCTCTGATGAAGACCGATGCTAGGCTCGTCAAGGACATATAGGACACCGGTAAGCTTCGATCCAATCTGGGTGGCAAGACGGATGCGCTGAGCTTCACCTCCGCTAAGAGTGCTGGCCTCTCTGGAAAGCGTCAGATAGTCAAGGCCGACGTCGATGAGGAACTTGAGCCTGTTCTTGATTTCGTTGATGACGAGATCGGCAATCTTATGCTGCATCTCACTGAGCTTTATATGGGCAAAGAAGTCATAGATGTCGGCAAGGGATTTCCGGCAGAGTTCATCGATGTTCAATCCATTGACCTGTACGGAAAGAACCATGTCATTGAGTCTGGCGCCATGACACTTTGAACATTCCCTCTCGGACATGAAGGTAGCATACCACTGCTTCATCCATTCGCTCTTGGTGGTATTGTAAAGCCTGTCGATCCTTCCTTTGAGTCCTTCCGTGACCAACTTGTTGATCTTGCTTCCGTTAGAAGAAGTATAGACATAGCTGACCGGTTCCGGCGGGCCATAGATGATGATATCCTTCTGTCTCTGGGAAAGCTTGTTGAACGGCGTCTTGGTCGAAATCTTGTATTTGTCCAGAACAGCATAGAAGTCATTCCATTCGATGGTATCATGGTTATGCTTGGGAAGACAGGCCAAGGCTCCGTCGTCGATGGACTTGCTCGGATCGGCAATCATCAGTTCCGGATCAGCCTCGATGGTGACGCCAAGTCCATGGCAGTCCGGGCAGCAGCCCAATGGATTGTTGAAGGAGAAGAGCCTCGGTTCCAGAGGCGGAACGGAAAAGCCGCAGACCGGGCAGGACTGATGTTCGCTATAAAGGGTCTCCTTGCCATCGACATCGACGCTGACATAACCCTTGGCATAGTCAAGAGCCGTCCTCAAGGAATCAAAAAGCCTGTCCTTGTTCTCCTTAGAAAGAAGAAGCCTGTCGATGGCAAAGGAGATGGTATGCTTCAGGTTCTTGTCAAGGGAAGGAACCTGGTCATATCTCTTCAAAGGTTCACCATCGATCCTCGCCCTTGTGAAACCTGCGGCAAAGAACTTCTCCATGACCTGGAGATGGGTGCCCTTCTCATTCTGGACGACCGGGGCATAGACGGTGATCTTGCTATTATCAGGATTGTCCTTGATGGCATTGTATATCTGCTGCAGGGAACTGGCCTGAATCGGTATGTGATGATGCGGACAATAGGCTACGCCGATTCTCGAATAGAGCAATCTCAGATAGTCATAGATTTCCGTGACCGTTCCTACCGTCGAACGGGGGTTATGGGAAGTCGTCTTCTGGTCGATGGATATGGCAGGAGCCAGACCATCGATGGAATCCACGTCAGGTTTGGAAAAATCGCCAAGGAACATCCTCGCATAAGAAGAAAGAGATTCTACATAGCGCCTCTGTCCTTCGGCAAAGATTGTATCGAAAGCCAAGGTGGATTTTCCGCTTCCGGAGACACCTGAAAAGACAACCAGGGAATCCTTTGGAATGGTGACGTCGATGTTCTTCAGGTTATTTTCCCTGGCTCCTTTGACGACGATATAATTCTTATAATCTTCTTTCATGATTCAATCTCCTCTTACCGGCCTAGACAGCAATAAGGGCTATATCAAATCTTCAGCAGGCCATTTTCATCAAGAGCGATGGCATTGCCCTTGATGAGAGGTAAGACATAGTCGATATAGGAAGGAGTGATGTTGTCTCCAGCCTTGTTGATGTATTTCTTAGGCAAGGTGACGACTCTGTCGCTGACTTCCTCCAGGGGAACCTCATAGTAATCCGGCACATAAGCCAATGTCTTCTTTCTTCCCAAAGCCATCATGATGCCGGTATGTCCCTTCCTGGCGGCCTGATAGGCATGCCTTGAAACAGCCATCGCCTCTTTGATGTCCGTCAAGGAAGGAAGGAACCCGCTTGCCCTGTTCAGGACGGAAAGTTCGATTCCCCTGTTCTTGATCCCCTGTTCAGAGAGGATGGCAGAGAGGTACTTGGCGACACCGCCGACCTGGGTATGATTGAAGGAATCCTTGCTCGAAGCATCACTTGCAATCAGGTTGCCGTCCTTGTCACGGATACCTTCCGAAACGACGACAAGGCAGCGATGTTTCTTTTCAAAGGTCGCCTTGACCTTGGATAGGAATTCTTCCATGCTGAAAGGCACTTCAGGGACAAAGATGTAATCCGGTGCTTCCCCCTTCAAAGATGCCAATACGGCACTGGCAGCCAAGAAGCCGGAATCTCTTCCCATCGTCTCGATCACATTGACTCTTCCATGGGCATAGGTCTTGTCATCGACGGATGTCGCAATCGTGCAGTTTGCCACATACTTGGCTGCCGATCCGAATCCGGGAGTATGGTCGCATCCATATAGGTCGTTATCGATGGTCTTGGGGATTCCGATGACAGACAGTTCCATATCAAAATCCTTGGCATACCGGCTGATGCGATAGGCCGTGTTCATGGAGTCATTTCCACCATTGACAAAGACAAAACGGATGTTGTTCTTTTTGAGATTCTCCATCAAAGTCTTAGCCAGAGGATCCTTGGAATCCTCAGGAAGCTTCTTTCTCAAAGAACCGAAATAGGAGCCAGGACGGAACTTCATATCCGGCAGGCTATCTTCCTTCACTTTGACCAGCTTATCTTCCAAAATTCCGGTAAGACCAAATTGTGAGACATAGAAGTCTCCCCTGTCCTTATCCTTGAGATAGGCGTCAAAGAGTCCCTGAAACGTCGCATTGATGACGGATGTCGGCCCACCAGACTGGAAATAAAGAACATTTCCATCACAATTCATCTTCGTAGCTGTCATAGTTCATTTTATCCTTTCTGACTGCCATGTCTTTCAGATACGTCATGGAAGAAGTCTCGGCAAGCTTGCGGATGCGGCTTCTCTGTCCATAATAGGCTAAAGCGATCAACGTGATGAAAAGGCCAAGAGCCGTGATCATGAATCCTTCCTTGAAATAAGGAGAAGAATAGACAAGCTGGTACTGATGCTTTCCTTGTTTTCCTTCAAAGGAGATGAATCCTCCCTGGGCAGTATAGGTCTTTACTTTTTCCTTCTTTCCATCCGTCACCTCATAAAGATTCCATCCGTTGGACACAGGATAGTTGAGGACGACGAATTTATCGGAAGTATAGTCGGTAGTGAAGCAAACCATGTCGTCGACCCTGTAAGTGATGTCGACAGGATTCTCCTTGAGCCTATCGATAGCCTCCTGATAATCGGAGTTCTTCTGGACGCATACATAGAGGTTGTTGCTGAGGTTCACCGGTTCATCCTTGCTGCCGCTTTGAACGATGCCGAGGATCTTATAGACCGGCCTGTCAGCATAATATCCATGTGCCTGCTTGTATTCGGCATAGGAATGCTTGGCGAAGCTGATGAGATGGTCATCCTTGTCATAAAGACGCCATTCGATATTCTTTTGGTTCCATAACGAGATATAGCCACCTGTCTCCGGTCTAGTAGGATCGGCATCGGGAAGAATCGGAGAAGGATTTCCATTTCTGTCGACCGGTTGGAGAAGGATTTTGGAATTGTAGAGAACTTTCCTATCATACGTGTTTCCGTAGATATCCTTCCTGGTGACATAATCATAGACGTCATCGGCAGGGCGGATGCCATTCTGATATTCCCAAGGATATGCCTTCTTATAGCTTTCCTCACCCGTCGTATCATAAGGATCGTTTTTGTTCCATTGGGCATATTCACCGCTGGGATTGTTTGCCGTGGCCGGCCAATTGGCAGAGTAGATGGTTGCCTTGAGCCTGTTGGTACCGGAACCGATATGATATTCCTTGATCGGAGCCACATAGCCGTCTGAGTCATTGACAAGGGCACCGGCGAAGGTATTGGACTGCTGCTGAGGCTTCAGATTCTGATGGATGGTGACAGGCTGATTGCTGATGAGAATCGTCCCTGCATTGTATTTTCCTTCCTTATAGAATGCCTGATAGTCTTCATCAGGAAGGATGGCATAACGGAGGAGCGGATATTCATTATAGTCTTCATAACGGTTATAGGCCGTCGGTGCACCATCCTTGTCAAAGGATGTCCCAAGCCAGGATTCATCGAAGATGGTGTCAAAGGCAAAGGCGAAATCGATGAAATCCGTATTGACATAAAGCGTCTTCGTACACAAATCAGACTTCAGATAGGAAAGCAATTCATCGGAATATTCAATGCCAAGCTTTTCCATATCCGCTTTATCGAGAGCCGTGACATCCACATATCCGTATGGAATGTCATAATCTGTGACCCAGCCATTCTTCTGATAGTTCCATGGCGTTGCCATATTGTCTGCATCATCGAAATAATCCTGATTGATTCTGTCGACCAGATAATATTTCGTACCCAGGAAGGTCTCCAGGTTATATCTTCTGTTATGGACACCCATGGACCAGTTTCCGGAAGTATATGGAATACGGCTTCTGTCGATGAAGTTCTGTGCCTGATAGGCATAGACGGAATGGAAAGCTCCCAATCCCTGATAACCTTCTCTCATGGACAGATTGATGTTTCCTCTGTCTGCGGAAGTATTGTAAATGCGGTAGAAGTCATCATAGTCTTCATCTTTCTTGAGGAGTTCGACGATTTCGCTTTCTTCACTGATGGTCGGATTCTGACTGGCCGAAGAAAGTCCGTGGCAGTTGATGGTGAGATTGGCCATGACGATGATATCAACAGAGGAAAGGAAGAATACTGCCTTGGAGAACTTCTTCTTATGGAAGAAGCGTCTCATGACAAAATAGCAAAGGGTGACCCATACTATACTGCCGGGAATCAAGACCATCTTGAGGTCCCACTCGGTATTTTTGAAGCTGCTTGGACTGTCATTGACCTCATAGATCATCAAGAAGCAGCTGACAGCCATCAGCAAGAGAGTGATGACAAAGGAAAGATCCAGATCAGTCCTTGGAATATTCCTTCTCTGTTCCAATGCCTTGCAGTCAAAGATCACCATCCAGGCAATCGGGACAATATAGAATCTTGCATAGCCGACCGTAAAGCCGGAGAAAAGATAATATCCGACAGGGGTGAAGACCAAAAAGGCCGTAAGAATGAGTCCGACGATATAAGACCATCTCTTCTTCTTGATGGCCTGGATGAAAGAGACGAAGAAAAGCAAGAGCATCGGACTCGTCGCATAAAGACCTGCGACCATATTGTCATACCAATAGACATTGAGGAGGTTGGAAGAATAGCAGTCATCATAAAGGAAGAGGAAGTTCAGCAGTGGTGTCACCTGATTGTGGGAATAGCCGAAGCCGAAGATGGCATCCAGCTTTTCCTTGAAAGTCTCCGCTGAGAATATCTTAGAAAGATAGGAAGCAGAGCTGACTCTCGGCATCTGGGTTGCCGTAGACATACCCGGAAGCAATGTGAAGCAGCCAAGCATGACAGCGACGACAAAGGAAAGGAAGCCGACACCGATGGTGCCGAGGTTTTCTTTCGGAGTACGTTCCTTCATGGTCTGGAAATAACGGAAGATAGCATAGAAGAAGGCTCCGAACATGAACACGACAAAGAAGAAATAACTTGTCATGGCATTCAAGAAGAAGCCGACAAGGAAGATTCTTGGATCACGCTTCTTCAAAAGGCGTTCCACACCAAGGAAGACCAGAGGAAGAAAGGCTACGGAATCGATGAAATGGAACCACAGATAGGAAAAGGAATAGGCGCTGAAGCCATAGCAGAGGGCTCCGATTCTCCTGGTCTTGTTGGAAAAGTCAAAGGAACCGAGATACCAATAGAAAAGCATGCCTGCCAAAGTGGTCTTCAAAAGGAAGGAAAGACCTTGGAGAGGAAGAAGCCAGTCTCTTGGGAAAGGGAGGCAAAGCAGGAAAAACGGATCAAAAAGATAATAGAAGGAATTTCCGCCGATATTATCGATGCCTAGAAAGACGCTTCTATCCCAGGTCGGGAAGCTTCCCGTACGGAAAAAGGTATGCCAGTCATCATATCCGTTGAAAAGGAAAGTCATCTCCTGAAGCGTATAGTCTCCGCTTAAGGGAACGGTGCAGTAGTTGCTGACCAAAGTGACGCCGAAGCATCCCAAAGAAACCAAAAAGAGGAGGTAGAACGTCAGCATGGCGTCTCCCGGATGAAGGAAAGTCTTCTTGAACCAGATGACAAACCTATCCATCAAATCGGAAATAGATATTTTAGGTATCATTCTAAAGGTGTCCATATATGTTTATTTAAATATATAATATTTAAACACGACCGAAATAAATAATCCACCTCTAGAAAATTCTTTTAATGTCTGGTAAAAGGGAAAGCACTTCATGGATACGCCTTCTTTTCATCACCGGGTGGACAAACTATGGAAATATCCCTCAATATGGCGTAAAATTTGAGTATGTACCAATCCTTCAGAGAAAGAATCGCAATCTTCGTCAATTCCCTCTTCTACCCCGTTCTCATCGCTCTCCTTGCCTTCTTCTGCTGGCTTCTGTCTACCCAGTTCGGATGGATTCCGCTCCTCTTTTATATCGTCCTCTGCTTCCTTCCATTGTTTTCAAATGACGGAAGAGGTTATCTTCCCCTGCTTCTCTTCAGTCTCATCATCACCGACAAGGACATCCATTTCAAAGGTGGCATCCCCTATACGATGATTCTTTCCATCTCCTTCTTCTTCCTCTCGGTCATACTCTATATCATCATCCATAAACCTGGCATGGTGAAAGGAAAACTCTTCTATCCGCTTCTGATTCTCTTTTCCATCTTCTTGATATCTTACTTCTATTGCGTCGCTTCCAAAAGAATCTTCGGATCGACAGGAATCCTCTACCTGATCGGTTTCTTCTGCATACTGGTCGTCTATGTCCTCATCAACTCCACCCTGGGAAAAGAGGATACCCTTCCCTACTACTGCATGAGCCTATGCAGCATCAGCGTAGCAGCCGCCTTGGAAGTATCCGTCACCTTGCTTCAGGAATCTATCCTCGACTTTGCTTCTCCATCCTTCACACTAGGATGGTCATACACAAGAGAAACCGTATCAACATTCCTTATGCTGTCTATTCCGTTCTTTTCCATTTTGATTCATAGAAAGAAGGTTGGCTGGTTTATTCCTGAATTGTTCGTCTTCATCAATCTCATCTTGCTTTCCACTGACTCCGGTCTGCTTTCCCTGATGCTCTTTGCCATACCCTATATTCTCTTCACCTTAAAGGATTTCTCCAGGCATTCTCCCTATTATGTCATGTTCACCCTGCTTGCCATCGGTATCGTATTCGGCATCCTGATGGGCGTCAATGTCAGCTTCAACGAAAGAATCGTAAGAGCCGTCACCAGATTGAATTTCTTCAGCGAGGAGACCATCAACTTCTATCGTCCAGCCACAAAGAATTTCTTGGATAACCCAGTATTGGGAAGTTCCATGCAATCTTTGGTGAAGGACAATGGAACACTGACACTGGCCAACAACACGCTCTTGACGACTGCCGAACTCGGTGGTTCCTTCGGACTTGTTGCCTTCGTCTACTATGAATTCAGACAATATCAGCTCGTCCTAAACAAGGACTCAGCTGAAAAGTGGTTCCTATTCCTGTTCCTGCTCAACGTCGACTGGATTGGACTCATCGACAACACCATCTACAACATCGCCATTCTCCTCATTCTTGTGACTGCGATGTCAACCTATCAGCAATCCAACCGTCCTGACGACCTTCTGATCCACGAAGACTTCTATCAGGATTTTGATAGAGAATACAATAGTCTGAGAAACCAGCATATCATCTAGGGTCAGGGGTTTAGACAATCAAAACAGCTCTTTTGAAGCATAGACGACTTCAAAAGAGCTATTATTTTTGATTTCTTGCTTTCAAGATACTGAATATCAAAGAAACAGATCCAATAGGGTTCCGAGAACAAGACCAGTAGCATAAAGAGGACAGATGAAATTACCGACCGTTGCCACTTCATGGTATCTAACACGACTCTTTCCCCACTTTCTTTTCACTTCATCCATATAATCTTTATATTGGGCAGGGAAGTCTCTCATAAAGAAAGGCTTCTTGACTTTATTCCAATAATAGGAGCCAATCAACAGTCCTGTCACAATACCAGAAAGAAGACCGATAGCCCAGAACATACCATTTCCTATCTTTTCTACTGACATAGATGCACATAAGACAAGGACAAAGACGCCGATGGCCAAAAAGGTTTCCATCAAGAAGATGATGACTGGCAATGTAAAGCAGTGATTGAACGCTTTTTTGACATCCTTTTGAGGAAAGGCTGAGACAAAGCTTTTTCTTTTCAATAGCATCATCAATCCCATGGCAATGATGATGGCAGAAAGAATAAAGCAGACAATCAGGAATACGTTCATATCGATTCAACACCTCCCTCATGGACAGATCATTTCAGAAACCGGCTTACATAGATAGCAATGGAACTTTATATCTATCTCATCAACTTATAGCCACAGAATGCCAAATTCTATTATTTATAGTGAAATGGCTAAATTGTTTGTAAGCGTAAAATAACCGGACGTCATTCCAAAACAGCCTCCTTTTTGAGAAAAT